>JAZFSL010000233.1:0-2345 GCA_036446135.1 Rhodospirillales bacterium
GCTGCCTTCAAGGCATTTCAAGGCATCGCCGACGACGGCAAGGCCGGGTATCCGCTTCTCGCCCGGTTTCAACAAGCAAAACTGCTGGCCAAGACCGGCAACCCCCAGGGGTCAGCCGATGCCTACCAGGCGCTGTCCGGCGACGAAAGCATTGATAAAATTTACCGTAATTTAGCGACACTTTTGGGCGCCTTGCAGGAACTGAATACAGAGGCCCCGAACCTAGAGGCGCTGCAAAAGAAACTTCAGGCCCTGACGGCGGACGACAGCAGGTGGCGTTTTTCGGCGCGCGAGATTTCAGGTGTTATCGCCAAGCAAACCGGCGACAAAGACAAAGCGCGGAAACTGTTTTCCACCCTGGCCGAAGACCGCACCGCCCCGCAAGGGGTTCGCACCCGGGCTCAAGAAATGCTATCCATACTCGGGAAATGATTTGGCGGAGCAGATGAAACGAATTCCTAAATTATTGACGCTGCTTCTGGGCGCCGTCCTGTTGGTTGGTGGTCTCGACGGCTGCGATACGGTGGGCGGATGGTTCTCCAAAGACAAAGCGCCGCCGTTGGAGGGGGACCGAATTTCGGTGCTGTTAAATCAGCGCACGCTGAGCGCCGACCCAGAGCTGGGGGGTGTGCAAATATTGCTTCCCGCACCGGAACCCAATCCAGATTGGCCGCAATCGGGCGGTTACCCCAACCACGTCATGCATCACCTGCAGATTCCGGAAAACATCCACAAATCCTGGTCCGTTGATATCGGTTCCGGGTCTGATGATGAAGAACGCCTGGCCTCGTCACCGATCATCGCCGACGGCAAGGTGTTTGTTGTTGATTCTTCTACCGTCGTCAGCGCCTATGACGCCAATAATGGCGGCCGCTTTTGGAAAGTGGATTTGACCCCCGATGATGAGGACGACGGCCATATTGCCGGCGGCGTCGCCTATGAAAAGGGCCGGATTTACGTATCCACCGGGTTTGCCCAAGTCATCGCGCTCGACGCCAATAACGGCGCCGAAATCTGGCGGCAAAAGGTCAGCGGCCCAGCGCGCGCCGCGCCGACGGTCAGAAACGGTCGTGTCTTTATAGTTACCGTCGATAACCGGCTGTTCGCCATCAACGCCGAAACCGGCAAGGCGCTGTGGACCCACACGGGTATTTCCGAAACCGCTTCCTTGTTAGGCAGCGCCAGCCCTGCGGTCAGCGGTGACGTGGTCGTCGTGCCTTACACATCCGGCGAGCTGGTAGCCTTGAAAGCATCCAGCGGCCGCCTGCTCTGGCAAGACACCCTGATCACCATCAAGCGCACCGACGTAATTTCCAACCTGGCGCACATTCGCGGTCTGCCGGTGATCGACCGGGGCCGGGTCATCGCCATCAGCCACGGCGGCATCATGGCGGCGCTTGATTTGAGGACAGGCCGCAGAATTTGGCAGAAGGAAATCGGCGGGCTGCAAAATCCCTGGGTCGCCGGCGATTATATTTATATCATCACCAACGATGCCGAAATCACCGCCGTCTCCAGAAACGACGGACGAATTCACTGGGTCCGCGCCCTGCCGCGCTACGAAGATATAAGAAATCAGGAAGACCCGATCATCTGGACCGGGCCGATTTTGGCATCTGATCGATTGATCGTTGCTGGTTCGCACGGGCAAGCCATGGCCGTTTCGCCTTATACGGGCCGTATCCTGGGTACCGTAGAAATGCCCGATGGTGTATCCGTGCCGCCAGTGTCTGCCGGTGGCACGGTCTATTTTCTTGCCAACGACGCCGAACTGGTAGCTTACCGCTAACCAACCCGTACAGAATCTGGCGTGAAACAATGTCTTTTACCGTTGCCGTTATTGGCCGACCCAACGTGGGGAAATCGACCCTTTTTAACCGCCTGATCGGTAAACGGCTGGCCATCGTTGACGACACACCCGGCGTCACCCGCGACCGCCGCGAAGGCGACGCCGGTATCGCCGATCTGAAATTCACCCTGATCGATACCGCCGGCCTTGACGACGCCACCGATGCAAGCCTGGAAGCGCGCATGCGCGAACAGACGGAACGCGCCCTTGATGACGCCGACGTGGTGCTGTTTCTGATCGATGCCCGGGCCGGAGTTACGCCCATGGACGAACACTTTGCCGGCTGGCTGCATCGCGCCGGCACGCCGGTTGTTTTGGTCGCCAACAAATGCGAAGGCGGCGCCGGGCAAGGCGGCCTAATGGATGCCTACAGCTTAGGTCTAGGCGACCCCGTCGCCTTTTCCGCCGAACACGGCGAAGGCCTGGACGGACTGTATGATGCATTGTTGCCGTTCGCCGGTGAAACGCTCGACGACATGCTGTTTGACGAAGACAG
>JAZFSL010000234.1:0-2704 GCA_036446135.1 Rhodospirillales bacterium
TTCGGCCTCCGGGACATCGGTATAGAGGAATACGTCTCCATACTTCTTGTGCAGGGGCAGGGTGTCGATGTGGATTATCTTCTCCTCGTCGACAAAATTCTTCAGAACCCTTCCCAGGCACAGGAGGAAGCAACCGTCGAGCATGACGACCTTATCGGCATCCTTTACCCAGTCCGTCATCGTCGAATGGGGGACCAGAAACGTTTCCGCGTAGCAACTGCGGGCATAAGGCTCTTCCTCGGCCACGATGTTTGCGGCAAGCCTGGCAATCTCTCCGCGTATGCACGGCCCTTCGCAGGAGAGGACCGGAATTTTTCCCTCTGCGATCATCTCTTTCGCGTGCTTTTCACCTGCCGGGCAGACCCCTTTCACGCCATCGACATTGAGGGAGAAATCCGGTGAAGACTTTCGTGAACTCATTAGAATTTCTCCTAAGTTTTTAGAATTGTGATAATTTGCCATTCTTTCCATAACAAGTTTCCTCAAAGAGAACCTTGATCTCGATCAAACCCCCTGAACCACACTATTTGACGATTGCCCGCTTCGGGTAAGAAGGCGCATTGTTAACAATTGGATTTGGCTATGCCATCTACACAAATCAGACTCAAACGTGTTTACGAACCCGCCTCTGCCGATGATGGTGTACGCATACTTGTCGAACGCCTGTGGCCACGCGGACTAACTAAAACCAATGCCGCGATCGATCACTGGGTGAAGGATGTTGCCCCAACTTCTGATTTGCGTACCTGGTTTGGACATCGTCCGGCGCGATGGAAAGAGTTCCGAAAGCGCTATCGGCTGGAATTAAACGAAAACCGGTCGGCGGTGAGTTCCCTCCGGGAATTGTGCTCAGGGCAACGGGTGACGTTCATCTTCGCTGCCAAAGATGTGTTTCAAAACGGGGCGGTGGTACTCAAGGAATATCTTGACGCGGAAAAGGCCCGCTAAGGGTCATAAGCAGACCTTCCACGATCACCCTCAGAATGTCAGCTTTCGGGGGTAAAACAGACATAATTTAGGGTGTGCTTGAATGTCCGCTAATAGCCAAAAGCGGACATTGGCGTGGCGACTACCAAGCTTTTATTAGACTTGGCTAATTATCTATCCTAAGTCAGCAAATATGGTTTACAGTCATTGAGCTTGACGACGTCAAATGACTAGCCGCTACGGTTAATTTCAACCAGTAAGTTAGCAAGGAGGGGACATGTCCAATAAGTATGCTGGAGGGTGTGACCATATACAAACCCACTCGGACAACGATCCGATCGACAACCACACCTGCCATTGCTCTGTCTGCAAGGGGGTTACCGGGCAAGACACAACCCATGTCGTATTTTTTAATCACGGTGATCTGGTTGTTGATAACCTTGACGGATTGAACCGTCAGCCATTCAATGCTCAAAACCCAGATGGGCCTCTGGAACTTTGCACCTGTGCAACCTGTGGCACGCCAATCATGCTCGATGATAAAGAAAGTCGCATTCGAGTGATTGTGCCAAACCTGATGGGTTACGACTCAGAAAGCCTTCCGGCGACCTATCATGCCTTTTATGATCCGGCCACTGGTGCACCAGAACCTGATGATGGCCGCCCTGTCTATGAAGGGCTTCGTCCTGACTTTGTTTGGCCAGGGTCAGCTTAATAAGAGTTTTCTTTAGGGCGGCTTATACGAGTTTCCAAAAATCCGACGCCAGCTGACGTTCAAGAAATGCGGTTAAGATGCGCGGCAATTCTTGATTCTCAACTCACCCAGAATGTCCGCTTTTGGGGGAAAGCAGACATAATTCAGGGTGCGGCTGAATGTCGGCTCGGCTCTCAGTAGCGCCTTTCGAGGGATTGAAACGCGTCCCTATCCCCTTCTCTTCCACATAGGGGCCACCAGCTGTCCTTGCACACCCCCGGATTGGAGAATTGCGAACACCTCGTTTGCCAACGCACCGACTGCCTTGGTGATTATGAAGTCGTAGGCCAACTTGATTTCTTTTCCGTCAGCGCCTTTGGTCTTGATTGTCACAAGCCCTGCACCTGATGTGTCTACGGAGTAGTTTCCAGACCCAGATAGGGAGACAATCTTGCGGCCTCCGTTTTTCTTGGGGACATTGACCTTGATCGCCAGGTCAACCTTGCCGTTGCCATCAAAGGTAATGAGACCTGCACCACCAATGCCATCTGTATTATTGGTGTAAGTATAGGTTCCCTTGAGTGAAGAATTGCCAAACGAGCCACCCGCTTGGACGGCATGTGCGTACAGCAAACCACAAAACAACAATCCCACCACCAACATACGAAAAGCGCCACGCAACCTTGATTGAAAGGTCATACTCGCCTCCTTCTATTTTTCGTTACGGCAACGTTGTGCCAATCGCCGGAACAAATTCATATATATATTAGATTATACGCACATACTGGTTGATCCGGGTAGTCATTAACCAGATCACTACGGATCGGAATGTAGCTACTGGCCAATGGGGTGCCAGTTAGGTCGGTCTTTTGATTTATGTCCGCTTTGGGTCATAAGCGGACTCTTTTCGACTCCCCCAAAAATGTCCGCTTTCGGGGGTAAAGCGGAAGTAATTCAGGTTGTGGCTAGATGTCCTCTAATAGCCAAAAGCGGACCTAATTCTGGTTCAGAGTTTACTTACAATAAAATTGACCAAGATCAGTGTTTACTGTGAGCAAAGCTTATAGATTCCAAGGGTGCCGC
>JAZFSL010000235.1:0-3203 GCA_036446135.1 Rhodospirillales bacterium
TAGCACTTGCAAGCCTCGTTTTAGTTTTTTCATTCAGCGCGGCTGAAGCCGAGCCACGTAGCATTACCGTTTCCGGATCCGGTAATATCCGTTTTCCGCCCGACATGGCCCGCTTCACCGTTGGCGCCATAACAGAAGCATCTACGGCGGGGGTGGCCTTTAAAAATGCTTCCGCCGCCGGGAAAAAAATTCTTGCGGCCGTTATGTCAGGCTTTTCCATTCCCCGGGATAATGTGCAAACCAGAGAAGTTACTGTTCATCCTGTTTATGGGAAAAGGGAGAGAAGTGCCAAGGTCCCGCAAATTACCGGATACAGGGCAACACACCGCATAGAAATCAGGGTAGGGGAACTGGATATTCTTGGCCGGCTTTTTGACGCCCTTGTTAAAAACGGCGCCAACACTTTTTCCGGTCTTTCTTTCTTTATCAAAGAAGCCGCCGCGCAGAAGAATGAGGCGCTCAAAAAGGCGTTTGCCGACGCGAAAAGAAAAGCCGATATCCTGGCCGCCGCCGCCGGCAAAAAAATTGATCGCGTACTCCAGATTGAGGAGCAGGGGGCGGACCCGGTCCGGCCAATGATGATGAGTATCCAGGCGGTTGAGCGAAGCGGAGTATCCCCTGGCGCCATTGAGGTAAAGGCTTCCGTCCGTGTTGTGTTCGAGTTTGCCGACGGCCTTTAGGCCCTTCCCTTCACATCCGTTTTAGCAAGGGCATGTCCTTGGCCGGTCGCCTCGCCAAAGGCGCGCCCGGCGGCGACGTAGTGTTTATTTCACACTGCGTTGCACATGCAACGGGCCGATAATCTTGGATTGTCGGAAGATAAGTTCTACATTCATCAAATCCCCCCCCTACCGCGTCTGTTCCTTGGTCTTCAAAAACCGCACATCCGGGAAATCTTTGGCCGCCTGGTCGAGGTGCCAGGCGTTGCGGGCCATAAACACGGGCGCGCCGTCGTGGTCGTCGGCGATGGCGGCGGCGTTGGCGTTGATGAATTTTTTTAACGCCTGATGGTCGTCGGTCTCAACCCAGCGCGCAGTCAGCAGCGATGTCGCATCCAGGCGAACGGCTACGTTGTATTCAAAACGGATGCGATCAGCGATGACCTCGAATTGCAACGCCCCGATTGCGCCGATGATCCAGATGTTGCCGACGTGCGGCTTGAATACTCTGGCGACGCCTTCTTCGGCCAGTTGTTGCAGCGCATGGCCAAGCTGCTTGGCCCGCATGGGGTCTTCGGCGTGGACGGTTTTCAGCAGTTCCGGCGCGAAACTGGGGATGCCGGAAAATTTCAGAGTCTCGCCTTCGGTCAGGGTGTCGCCGATGCGGAGATTCCCATGATTGGGGATGCCGACGATGTCGCCGGGCCAGGCGTTTTCAGTGGTTTCGCGGTCCTGGGCTAGAAACAGCAATGGGTTATGTAGATTGAACTGTTTGCCGCTGCGCACGTGTAACAGTTTCATGCCGCGTTTCAGGTGCCCGGCGCAAAGCCGGAAAAAGGCGATGCGGTCGCGGTGCCTGGGGTCCATGTTGGCCTGGATCTTGAAAACGAAACCGCTGACTTTTTCCTCGTGGGGATCGACGCTGCGTTCCTCGGCTTCTTGGCTGTGCGGCGCGGGGGCCATATCGATTAGGCCCTGGAGCAGCTCGTGGACGCCAAAATTGTTAATGGCGCTGCCGAAAAAGACCGGGCTGAGATAGCCCTGGCGGAAGGCATCGAGATCGAACGGCGGGCACAGCCCCTTGACCATGGGGATATCGTCGCGGAGTTTTTGGGCGGCCTCAGGGGGCAACAGGGCGTCGAGCTTGGGGTCGTCGAGGCTGGAACATTGCTCGATGCTGGTCTTGCCGCCCTTGCCGAACAGCAGCAATCCGTCGCTTAGGACATCGTAGCAGCCGTGGAAATCGCGGCCCATGCCGATCGGCCAACTGGCAGGCGTTACATCGAGTGCCAGAGCCTGTTCGATCTCGTCCAACAGATCGAAGGGGTCGCGGCCTTCACGGTCCATTTTGTTGATGAAGGTGATGATGGGGACATTTCTGAGGCGGCAGACCTCGAACAGTTTCAGCGTTTGTTCCTCGATGCCCTTGGCGGCGTCGAGTACCATGACAGCGGAATCGACCGCGGTCAGGGTGCGGTAGGTGTCTTCGCTGAAATCGGCGTGGCCGGGGGTGTCGAGCAGATTGAAAACGCAACCGCCAAATTCATAGGTCATCACCGAAGACGCCACAGAGATGCCGCGCTCGGCTTCGACCTTCATCCAGTCGGATTGGGTGTTGCGAACCTTGCCCCTCGCCTTGACGGCGCCGGCCATCTGGATGGCGCCACCGAACAACAACAGCTTTTCCGTCAGCGTCGTTTTACCGGCATCGGGGTGCGAAATGATGGCGAATGTCCGCCGCTTGGCAATTTCCCGCTTCATCAAACCTGATGGGGATAGCAGTCAGGCCCCATTTGCCTTCTTCGTATTTTGAACAATCTGGCGCATTTCACGGCAGATGCTGAGTTTGTACAAATCTTTGTCCCGGTGCGACTTGGAAATATCATCACTGAGAACCTGGATCGCGCCACTAAGGCCATGTTTTCTGATTAGTTTCTGCGCCATTTCGGCAGGTTTGTCTTTATTCGGCATTGGTTTTCTCAAAAGGACGGTTGCGTTTATAAGCGGGTATTTTACGGGCCCCGAATTAAGGAGGATATGTAGAGGATGCCCCAAAGAAGTCAATGCTCGGCTATTCCTCTCCGCGCCTCTTGAACTTATCCGTATCCCGGCGTTCACGCTTGGTCGGGCGACCGGCGCCGGGGTCGCGTTTTGCCGTTTTTGCCGGCCGGAAGGGGTCTTTTCTCCGGGACTGGGGCGGGTCCAAATCATCGTAGAGCGCCTGCGCTTCGACGGCCGGGCCGCGCCGGGTGCCTAGCCCTAAGACCTTGACGACGCGGATGTGGGGGCCTTTCGGGAACGTCAGCACATCGCCGACATGTAAGGCGTGGTGCGGCTTGGCGATGATCTGTTCGTTGATACGGAACCTTTTCGTGCCGCAGAACTTGGTCGCCAGCGAGCGGCTTTTGAAAAACCGAGCATACCACAGCCATTTATCGAGACGCTGGGAATTCAAGGCTAGCGCACCTGGGCCGAGTCTAGTTTTGCAAAAGGCGAGTCCGGGCTGGCAAGTTTTGGCCGGGTCTTTTTTTTCTGCTTCATTTT
>JAZFSL010000236.1:0-10897 GCA_036446135.1 Rhodospirillales bacterium
ATGCGATGTCCAGCATCGACTGCATCTTTTCAGGCAATTCGCCAGTGGTACCAGACCGAATCAGGCCGAGAGAACCCTTGATCGACGTCAGAGGCGTTCGAAGTTCGTGGCTGACAGTTGAGACAAATTCGGTCTTCGCCATCTCAACCTCCTTGCGCTCGGTAATGTCGCGCACGACACCCAAAAACAACCGCTTGTCACCCAACCATAGTTCGGCCACCTCCAGCTCCATGGGGAACTTCGACCCGTTAGCGCGGAGACCTTCAACCTCACGCCCAATGCCAATGATCTTGGCATGTCCGGTAGCTAGGTAGTCTTGAAGGTAGGTGTCATGTTTGGTTTGGTGGGGTTCAGGTGTCAGAATTTTGACGTTTTGGCCGATCAATTGTTCCTTTGTATACCCAAATATGCTTTCGACCGCCGAGTTGATGGATTTAATGATGCCTAGATCGTTTATGGTGATAATTCCGTCAAATATATTTTCAACAATCGCCTGCACTCGAGCTTCACTAGCCTTGAGGGATTGCGTTCGATCTATCACTAAACCTTCCGCATATTCCCCTCTCTGAATGATTGTTTGAATATAAGACCCAATTAGAAACAGGATCGCAAAGCTCCCAATTCCGAATATCAAAGGGTACCAAGGATGTGCTCTAGGTAGAGTTCCGCCTTTTGGTGTGATGACGAGCCGCCAATCGCGACCGCCGAATTTATGCAATTGCTGGAATGAATATTCACCCAGCATTTTTTCCATTGGCACCTGGGATTCGGCCCCTTCGCCACCAAACAGATGCATAGGCTGGCGATTTTTTTTATCAGAAGCATCATAGAGGGCGATGATGAGGTTGCTTGCCCGTGTCACATCGGAAATTGATGTTTCCAATAGATCACCAATTCGAAATACGCCAAGCGCAAAGCTCGTTAAGGCGACGCGTCTTTTTGGGACTGTTTCAAGGGTTTTGCTAGAACCGTATATGGGCGCAAAGACAACCACACCAGCTTGCTTGGCAGTTTCCTGAACAAGGGTTATCCGCGCGCTGGAGACGATGGAACCGGTATCGCGGGCCTTCTCTAGGGCCGCCTTGCGGGCCGTGTTGGAGGCTAAGTCGAACCCGACGGCCTTTTCGTTGCCAGCTAAAGGTTCAACGTAATAGACGGGATAGTATTCGGCTCTCTTTGATGCGGTTTCCATGCCGCTCTTACCGGCTTGGCGGATGGCAAAATTGACCAACCCGTCCCCCTGAGCGGCATGCTCATAGGCCGCCTTTGCTTTGTCCGCAACCCGTGGTATCCACTCAAGGGCCTGAACCCCGACACGTTCAGACATGGCTGTCGAAACGAAGGTGCTGAATTCCTGTCTGCTAATACGGTCTGAGGCGACAAAAAACGCCACTATAGAGGTCAAGGTGTCTTCAGTGCGTCTTAATTGTCTTTCGAGTGAAGTTGAAATCTGCTGACCCAAATCATTGAAACTGGTTTGGGCCTTTTGTTTCTGATCATCCGTCACCCAATTGTATACAAAGAAGGCGCAAATCAGGCTGCTTATGATGATGGCCCATGTAGAAAATTTGTAGGATAGAGACGATCCACCGAGATGCCGGTTATTAGCCATATCTGTTGCATCAACAGGCATAGCGCCTACCCCTGTGTAAGATCATTAATCGGTTCATTATCTTCGATGTAGGATTAAGAGAACACATGTATTAGATCACCCCAAAGGTCCACTAATGGCTATTAGCGGACATTCTATCAAACCCTGAATTACGTCCGCTTTAATTCCGAAAGCGGACCTTTGGGGTAGGCACGGAATGTCTGCTTATGACCCATAACGGACCTTGTTCTCGGGATTAGCGTATGGATTATAGCCTCAGGAAAACTTGTTTATCTCTTCGCGCAAGCGCCGCTCCATATCTTCCGGCCCCAAATCTTTTCTCAAGTAGTCTTTAGCACCAGCGAGAATACAGTCCTCTGCCACAATATTATCTTTAACGGCCGTTAACATTAGCACTTGGGCGTTTGGGTCAAATATGAGAATGGCTTTTAAAGTTTCTATGCCGTTCATATTAGGCATAGATATATCCAATAACGTCAGATCCGGATGAATTTGCTTGTAAGATTCTAACCCTTTGGCACCATCTTCTGCTTCGCCAGCAATTTCGCATCCGAGAATACCCAGAACAACTTTTAACAAAGCCCTTATGGACTCGTCATCATCAACAACCAGAACCCTCGGTTTGCTACCCTTATGCATTAGCTCTTCCTCTAAAAATGCTATCTATAGCCGTGGTTTGATCCTAGCAATATACCACTGTTTTTGTCACTTAATCGCAGCAAATTGTGCCAAAGCCATTGTTCGTATCTCCGATGTGTGCCGGTGGGTTTTACATATGGGGTGCGAGGGGTGATTTAAATCGATATTGCACCGTTAAACCCCAAAGTAATGTCCGCTTATGGCTATTAGCGAACTCTTTGCCCCACCCTGAATAATGTCTGCTTTACCCCCGAAAGCGGACATACTCTTCCATGGTTTGGTGGAGAAAATGCCCAACAGAGACTTTTCAGCATTTTTGGACATTTCATCTCAATTTCGACGTCCCCACTAAAACGGGAGGCCACGAAAGCCCTCGGAACGGCGGGCCTTAGGCGCTTTTTAAAGTTTGGGTGTGGGTTCGCAAAAAGAGAGTGGTGGTGGGCGCAGTCTGGGGCGAACCCGTCTCTGGAGTTATGCGAGGTATTTTCCCTGTTAAGCAGGGAAAATATTCGTTATTGGCCTAGTTTGTGCCGATTGCGTCACCACGATGCCACGGAATCTCTGGTTCTGGGAGTTGAATTCCCTAAATGACCAAACAGGGAATTTAATACATCAATAGGGAATCAGAAACGCTTATCAGGGAACGCCAAACTCTTTCATCAAAAGAAATCTAAGTTTTAAAGACGAGCGTCCACACCCGAGTTGAATCGGCCCCTTGGGTGGAATTTGCATCCCAGCGCTCGCTGCCATATGCGTGTCCGGGCTGCTTCCCTCTTCATACAGTTAGCAGTTTTCCGTTGTCTTGCGACATGACCTCTGCCACGGTTTGGCCCTCATTGCCCAGGAAAGAGCACACATGTGGACCTATCATAACCCCGTCAACATCGTCTTTGCGAACGGCGCGCTTGAAAATATTGGTGGGCTTTTAAAAGGTCGCGGGTATGCCTTGGTCACCTATGACGAGCCGTTATTTCGAGCCCTGTCCGAAAGAATTCAGGCTGCCGCGGGCCAAGCCCAGGTGGTTATCGACAACGTCACCCAGAACCCGGATTTTCACATGCTAAGCGAGAGCTGCCGGATGTTCGGGGTGGCTAAAGACGACATCGGCGTGATTGTTGCTGTCGGCGGCGGCTCGGTCATCGATGCGGCAAAAGTGCTGGCTGCATCGGATGGAAATTTTGATGTTGTGAAAGATTTTCTTGAAACCGGTGAGGGCGGAGAGAAAATCAGTCCGGTTCCGATTATCGCCGTGCCGACGACATCGGGAACGGGCAGCGAAGTGACGTGTTGGGCGACAGTGTGGGATACCGATGCGCAGAAAAAATACTCCCTCAACCTTCCGGCTCTGTATCCGGAACATGCAGTCGTCGATACGGAATTGATGCTGGGCGCGCCAAGGGGGCTGACGGTAAGCACCGGCTTGGACGCGCTGTCGCATGCGCTGGAGAGCATCTGGAACGTCAACGCCAATCCGGTGTCCTCGGCCCTTGCCGTGTCGGCGGCCAGCGACGTTCTTGAAACCCTGCCGGCGCTTGCCGATGACCTGGACAATCTTGACCTTCGCTCGCGGATGGCGCGGGCCGCGATGATTGCGGGACTGGCGTTTTCCAACACCAAAACGGCGCTGGCGCATTCCGTTTCCTACCCGATCACCCTCAAACACGGCGTTCCCCATGGCATCGCCTGCTCGTTCAGCCTGGCGATGGTGATGCGGTGGGTTACCGGCAACGACACCGGTTGTGACGCCAGCCTGAAGCGTATTTTCGGACCGGACCTGACGGCCGGCGCTGAAAAGCTTGAAGCGTTTCTGCAAGGGTTGGGCATCGGCACTCTGCCCGAGGACCACGGCGTCCAACCCGCCGAATGGAAAGCCTTGGTCGAAGAGGCGTTGGTTGGCGAACGGGGGCGGAATTTCCTTGGCGACCCGGACTCCGTGCTCGGCGGATTGTAAGGGGCCACGGGCGTGGAATTGACCGTCGCCGGGATTGTGCTGCTCGCGGCATCTATCCATCCTTTCCGCGATCTCATTCTCAAGGGAACCGTGTTTCCCGAAGCTGCTTATCTGGGTGTCATCCTGGTGTGGGCCGTGATCGCCGTCATCCATGCGTTTGTGCTGGATGTGGACCTTGCTTCAGGTTTGCCGGTTTTACCGTTGATCCTGATCTCGACGGTCGGCCTGATGTTCTATTACATCGGCATCCTGACGACCCTGAAGACCGGGGACCTTTCCGTCTATTACCCGATCATCCGTGCGGCACCGCTGTTCATTGTCGTTTTCGGCTGGTTGATCCTGGGGCAGCGCTATGGCCCCGTCATGCTTGCGGGCGTCGCCCTGGTCATGGCCGGGGCGTTTTTCCTGCAGTACCGCAAGGGCTCGAAGCTGTTGCAACATCCGGCGACGTTTCTCACTGCGACGTTGGCCATGGCCGGTATGGGAACGCAATCGCTGGCGGATTCAGAGGCCATGAAAACTATCGAACCGGCGGTGTTGCTGGTATGGGGGTATTTTCTTCTCGCCCCTGCCTGCGGGATTTACTTCATCATTCGCAAACCGGCCGGACGATCCCCCCTGGAACATCTTTTCGGGGGCTGGCGAAAAACGCCACTGCGCTATCTTGGGGCGGCGGTAACATCGTACCTGTCCTACTACCTGATTTTGGTATCCTATCAATTGGGTGGCAACGTCGCCGCCGTCAACAGCCTGCGTCAGGCATCGATCCCGCTGTCGGTGATATTGGGCGGCTATTTCCTGAAAGAGGCCGATACCAAGAGTCGCTTGGCTTGGGCCTTCGTGCTGGCCGGCGGTATCGTCGTCATCATCCTCGCTCGGTAGGTCATTTTCATCTAACCTTCTTTCCAGACATGGAAATGGCATGAAGAACCGTGGTTATCATGATATCGGCGGGCTGCCCGCCGGCCCCATCGACCGGGACGAACGGCCCATGGTCTTTTGGGAGAAGCGCATGGAGGCCGTGCGTGATTGCATCTCGCGATCCGACCCGCCGTTGATGACGGTAGACGAGATGCGCCGGGTTATCGAAACCATGGGCAAGGAAGCCTACAACACACTCGGTTTCTACGAGAAAAAGGCCGCCGCCGTTCGTGACGTCTTGATCGAGAAAGGCGTGTTTGCCGCCGAGGAGTTGGAGGTGCGCACCGAACAGGTGCGGGACCGCCGCGAAGCGGCCATCCGGGAATTGCCCGACAGCTTTGATCACCATCACGACCACGACGATATAAAAGATGACGACCCTTCCCCCAGCGAATACAGCGTAATTAGCGAGGCCGTTTATGACTGCCTCGTCGACAAGGGATTTTTGTCGGCGGAAACCGTACGCAAGATGATCGAAAGAATGGAAGAAGCCGGGCCGGCATTGGGTGCGCGCATCGTCGCCCGCGCCTGGTCCGTTCCGGCATTCAGGAAAGTTCTTTTGCAGGATTCCAAGGCCGCGCTTGGGGAAATCGGTGTTGAACCTCTTGAGACGCAGTTCGTGGTTCTGGAGAACACGCCCGAAACCCACAACGTTATCGTTTGTACTCTGTGTTCGTGTTATCCGCGTTCGATTCTGGGGGCGCCGCCGGCCTGGTATGTCAGCAAGGCCTACCGTTCCCGCGTCGTGCACGAGCCACGGGCCGTTCTCGCCGAATTCGGCACTGACATTGGAAAGAATGTCGAGGTGCGCGTCCACGATAGCACCGCCGACCTTCGTTACATGGTATTGCCGATGCGCCCGGATGGAACGGAAGACCTGGGCGTCGAGGAACTCGCCGGGTTGGTCAACCGCGACAGCCTGATCGGTGTAACCATGGCGACGCCCCCTTCTGGGAATCTCGAAAACAAATGACCGATGAACTTTTTAAATTGACCGCACGGGAGGCGGTTGACCTGCTGCACAAGGGCAAGGTGTCGTCGATTGAAATGGTCGATGCCGCCATCGCCCGTATCGAGGCTACCGATGGGCAACTCAATGCCCTGCCGACGTTGTCCATTGAACGGGCACGGGACCACGCCAAACGGATAACCAAGGACAGCAAGGGGAAAAATAAACCCGGCTGGCTCGGCGGGCTGCCGATCGCCGTCAAGGATTTGAACGATGTCGCCGGCGTACGCACGACATACGGGTCGCCGCTGTTCGCCGAACACGTTCCGGAACGGTCCGACGTTATGGTCGAAACCCTGGAAGCCAACGGCGCCATTGTCATCGGTAAGTCGAACACGCCCGAATTTGGACACGGCGCCAACACCTTCAATGACGTTTTCGGCGAGACCCTGAACCCGTGGAATACAGCCATGACCTGCGGCGGCTCATCGGGGGGATCTGCCGTCGCCGTCGCCTCGGGACAAACCTGGTTGGCGACCGGGTCCGATTTGGGTTGCAGCCTGCGCACACCGGCGGCGTTTTGTTCCATCGTCGGGTTGCGCCCGTCGCCGGGCCGGGTGGCGCGGGCGCCGACGCGGCTGCCGTATGACAATCTCTGGGTCCAGGGACCGATGGCGCGGAACGTCGGCGATGTGGCGTTGATGCTGGACGCCATGTCCGGCCAGCATCCCGAAGACCCGATTTCTCTTGCCGCTCCGTCCGAGCCATTCGTCAACGCCGTCGATAATCCCAGGACGCCCAAGCGCATCGCCTACAGCCCTGATCTGGGCGGCATCGTCCCGGTCGCCCGTGAAGTCGCCGAGATTTGCGCCGCCGCCGCTGAAAGATTTTCCGAACTGGGCGCCACGGTCGAAGAAGCCTGCCCTGACCTGAGTGATGTGCGCGATATCTTCCATATTCTACGCGCCAACCAGTTCGTCGGCGACCTGGGCGAAATCATCAGCGAAAACCGAGACAAGGTACGTAAGGAAGTCGTCTGGAACCTGGAACAGGGAACCAAGTTGAGCGCCGGGGACCTGGCCGGGGCCGAACGCAAGCGCGGGGTGCTGTATGCCCGCGCCGCTGAATTTTTCGAAACCTATGATTTGCTGGTGACACCGGCGACCATCGTCACGCCCTTCGACGTAAAGATTCGCGCCATCAACGAGGTCGAAGGCCACAAATTCGAGAATTATTTCGACTGGTACACCATTTCCTATGCCATTACCGCAACCTCGCTGCCGGCCATGTCGGTACCCTGCGGCTTCACCAAGACGGGTCTGCCGGTCGGACTGCAATTAGTCGGGCCGCCCCGGGGCGAGGCGCCCTTATTGGCCGCCGCCCGTTTGCTCGAAGAACTTTTGGGTATTGCTCCGACCCTGCCGATTGATCCCCGAGGCTGAGGCCAGGGAGACGACCTATCGAATTAATCGATAGAAGCAGATGAACGGGGGATTTGAACGATACTGTTTCATGCGGCATTATACATCCCTAGTCGATCAAAAAAACAAATGCCAAATCGACGTTAATAAAGGGGAGGCTTCCAATACCCACCGCGATGTACTTGGGGTTTTTCAGAAACCATCATGTCGTTGGGTGCCGGATTGCTGAACACAGATCGGCTGCCTCTATCGGGCTGCGCCGTTTGGTAAAATAGGGAGTGTTAGTTATGCATAAAAATTTCAGAAGGATTGCCGTCGCCTTGACGGTCTTGTTTATGAGCGGCTTTGCCGTTGCAGCAAAAGCCGAAGGGCCGAAGCAGCTTCGTTTCGGGCTTTTACCCGCGGAAGACCCGACACTCATGGTCGAGCAGTTTTCGGGCATCGCCAAGCACGTCGGCAAGGTCCTGGGCTTGCCCGTCTCGGTCAAGGTTTCGGAAAGCTATAACGCGCTTATCGAAGGCATGCGTGCCGGTCATCTGGAAATCGTCTACGTCGGCGGCGGCCAGTACCTCAAGATGCTCGACATCGGCATGAAGGTGGAACCGCTGGTCCTGAACAAGGACACCAACAAGCGGACCTACTACAAGTCCTGCATCATTACCAAGCCCGACAGCGGCATCAAAACCTTCGCCGACCTCAAGGGCCGGACATTCTCGTTCGTGTCGCCGACGTCCACCTCCGGCGGCGTGGCGCCGACCTACATGTTGCTGAAAAACAATATCGACCCGGATAAAGACTTCAAGCGCAAGATCTTCGCCGGCAAGCACGACGCTTCCTTCCTGGCCGTCAAGAACGGCAAGGTCGATGCGGGTGCCGTTGGTGACTTCTATTTCTGGCGTTGGCAGGATCGGGGTATCTTTAAAATGGAAAGATACGACGAACCCAACGACAAGCTGATTAATGCAGAGCTCCGCATTGTTGCCTGTCAGAAGGTTCCCAACACGCCGATGGTCATTCATTCCAAGTACGGCCAAGATTACATCAATAAAGTACGCAAGGCCTTCCTTTCGCTGCCTACGAAGACGGCAAACGCGTACAAGATTTGGCCGAGTACGGGCTTCGTGCCGACGTCTCACAAGGATTTTGAAGATCTTGCCGAGATGGCGGAATTGAAGAAGAAGATAAAAGCCGCGCAGAAGAAGAAAAAATAAAACCTTGAGGCCGACGCCCCCGTGTCGTGGGGCTTAGGCGAGGGCCTTAAAGGTCAGGTTTTTCCCACGATTTCAGGGTCCGGATTTTGATATGGTCCGGACCCTGATTTCGGACGGGGGATTACCCTGCTATTATCCCGGGAAGGCAGCTTGTAAGTTTGGGACAGGCGCAAACGAAGACAATGGGGACATTAATGAATAAACAGGCTGACCAAGACACGATGGTCGAAGTGCAGTACCTGACCAAGGCCTACGGCAAGTCAGCCCCCGCTATTGAAAATATTTCTCTCAGTTTCAAGAAAGGCGAATTCGTCGTTCTTCTTGGCCCCAGCGGCGTCGGCAAATCGACGTTGTTGCGGTGTCTGAATTTTCTTGTCCGCCCGACGTCTGGCATCGTCAGGATCAACGGGCAGGAACTAGGCGCGCTCAGTAAAAAGGGCCTGCTGCAAGCCCGCCATCACATCGGCATGATTTTTCAGGAATTTAACTTGGTTAATCGCATGAGCGTGCTGATGAACGTGATGTGCGGAAGGCTTGGCACAATGGGTGCCTGGCGTGCGTTAACCTACAATTTCTCCCCCGAAGACCATGAAGCGGCGATACAGGCGCTGGTCCGTGCGGGGTTGGAGGACCGGGAACTTTACCTGCGCCGCGCCGACACGCTCAGCGGCGGGCAAAAACAACGTGTCGCCATTGCCCGCATGCTGATCCAGGAACCCAAGGTCATTCTGGCCGACGAACCCATCGCCAGCCTTGATGTGATGATGCGGGTCCAGATTATGGACCTGATCAAGGACATTGCGAGGCGGGATGGCCTGACGGTGGTCATGAGCCTGCATCAACTGGATGTGGCAAAAAAATACGCCGACAGGATCATTGCCCTAGCCCAGGGCCAGGTGACGTTTGACGGACCACCGAGCGAATTAAGCGACGCCGTTATCGAAAGGGTCTTCAAGAAGCCCGTTGATGAGGTAGATGAAGACCAGGCGGTGGAAACCGCGGAGGCATCCGTGGAATGACGACGGCCATTGCTTCCGGTGTTCTCGATGCCGTTCTGGAAGTCCGGCGAGCCAGTCGCCGCCAATATGCCATCATCGGCCTGGTGGTTTTGACGGCGGCCCTGTGGGCGGCTTGGGGCACCGAATTCAACATCCCGAAATTGGTAGAGGGCCTGCCGCACATCTATAACCTCGGCGAGCGCATGTTGCCGCCCGATTTCACCATCCTGGAAGACCTGGCGTGGCCGATGATCGAAACGCTGGAGATGGCGTTGCTGGGCACGACAATCCCTATTTTCTTCGCCTTGCCCTTGGCCTTCCTGGCTGCCGTCAACACCACGCCCCATCCGCTGGTGAGTGTTATCATCCGCTTGTTCATCGGCATCTTCCGCACGGTGCCGGAACTGATCTGGGCCATGGTCCTGGTCACCGCCGTCGGCTTGGGCCCGTTTCCGGGTGTCCTGGCGTTGGTGTTGCACACCATCGGAGGCTTGGGGAAATTTTATTACGAAGCCATTGAGTCGGCTGACCCTGGTGTCATGGAAGCCATGCAGGCAGCCGGCGCCAGCCGCTTCAAGGTGATCTGGTACGGCGTTATGCCAAATGTTCTGCCGGTCATGATGTCGAGTACACTGTTTTACTGGGAATACAACAACCGGGCATCGACGGTGCTGGGTCTGGTCGGCGCCGGTGGTATCGGCCTGGCCCTGACACATGCGCTTCAGGATTTCCGTTATCCCGAGGTCGTGACGTGTCTGATCCTGATTGTTCTCATTCTGGTCGTTATCGATCGAATCAGCGCCTTCCTTCGAGGAAAGATTATTTGATATGAGCAACGGCCCCGTCCTAAACGAAGCCGCCCTTCGCGCCGGCTCCTTCAAGATGACGCCATTGCGCATGGGCGTCATGCTTGTTGCCGTCGGTGTCTACTGGGCATCGATCAAGGGCACGGAGATGAGCATCCAGGAGTTCGTCACCGGCTTTCCGGCTATTGTCGATTTGCTGAAACAGATGTTCCCGCCGGACTGGGCATACCTGAAGCGATTGGGCTGGCCGGTGATAGAAACCCTGCAAATCGGCATTATTTCTACCGTTGTTGCATCGATCCTGGCGCTGCCGATGGCCTTTCTGGCGGCCAAGAACGTCTCGCCTCATCCCGTTGTCTATTTGCCTGTGCGGTTGTTCCTGACCGTTT
>JAZFSL010000237.1:0-9131 GCA_036446135.1 Rhodospirillales bacterium
GAAACATCAATTTCCGATGTGACACGGGCAAGCAACCTCATCATCACTCTCTATGATGCTTCTGATAAAAAAAACCTCCAGCCTATGCATATTGTTGGTGGCGAAGGTGCCGATTACCGAGTGCCAATTGAAGAAATGTTGGGTGAAAATTCCTTTCAGCAATTACATAAATTTGGCGGTCGCGATTGGTGGCTCGTCATCTCACCAAAAGGGGGAACCTTAGGTACAGCACATCCTTGGTTTCCCTGGATATTCGGAGTTGCGGTTTTTACTATCCTGTTTCTAATTGGGTTTTATATTCAAACAATCGTTCAACGCAGAGTATATGCTGAAAATTTAGTGATCGAACGAACACAGTCCCTCAAAGCTAGTGAAAGCCGAGTGCGGGCGATTGTTGAGAATATCTTTGACGGCATCATCACTATAAACGAACGCGGTATCATTAAATCCGTCAATCCAGCGATCAAAAACATATTTGGACATACGGCGGAATACTTGATCGGCCAAAACGTTAAGATTATCACTCCGGAACCCCACCAAAGTGCTCACGACGCTTATCTTCAAAACTACATAACCACTGGAGATGCCAAGATCATTGGCATCGGGCGTGAGGTTGAAGGTCTCCACGCTAACGGGTCGACGTTCCCTATAGAACTGGAAGTGGCCGAACTCTGGTTAGGTGACGAACGGTTGTTTTTGGGTGTCATTCGCGACATCACCGAGCGCAAGAAGGCCGATAAGGCGAAGTCTGAGTTTGTTTCCACAGTCAGCCACGAACTCAGAACGCCTCTGACGTCGATCAAGGGTTCTCTCGGCCTGATTCGGTCTGGTACCACTGGCGAATTGCCTGAAAAGATGCAGTCGATGCTGGACATCGCATACAACAACTCAGACCGCCTAGTGACACTGATCAACGACATTTTGGATATAGAAAAGATAGAAGCCAACAAGATGGACTTTCACATGAGCCCGACAGAGGTGGTGTCTCTGGTAGAAGAAGCTTTAGAGGCCAACAAGGGTTATGGCGACGAACACGGCGTCAGGTTCATTCTCTCGGAAGGCATTGAAGAAGCGTTGGTGGAAGGAGACAAGGATCGCCTGATGCAGGTCCTATCTAATTTGATGTCCAATGCAGCGAAGTTCTCCCCGGACGGAGAGCAGGTTGAGTTGTTGGTCACACGCAACGACGGGAACATCCGCGTTTCTGTGAAGGATAAGGGTCCCGGCATTACGGAAGAATTTAGGGATGTCATTTTCGAGAAATTCACTCAATCGGATTCATCCGACACTCGGCAAGAAGGTGGGACTGGTCTTGGCCTCAGCATTTCCAAGGCGATTGTCGATCGTCATCGTGGGACTCTCGGGTTCGATACTGAGGCTGACAAGGGCACGACCTTTTACTTTGATCTTCCGGAACTGTCGGAAGAAAGTGAAGTATTGCCATCGGGGGCAAGTGGAAACGGTCAATGCCGTATTCTCATCTGTGAAGATGAAGAGGATATTGCAACGCTTCTGAAAATGATGCTTGGAAATGCCGGTTACCAGAGCAGCGTGGCTAGAACAGCCGCCCAAGCTAAACAACTCCTTGAAAAGGAGGACTTTGACGCGATGACCCTTGATCTCGCCTTACCGGATCAAGACGGACTAGCCTTGCTACAAGAGTTGCGGCAAAAGCCTAAAACGCAGGACCTACCGGTTATCGTTGTCTCAGTGTCGGCCAGGGAAGGTCAACAGGAACTAAATGGTGACGCTTTTGGCGTGATCGATTGGATTCAAAAACCGATAGAAGAATCTCTCCTTATTGACCGATTAAGACTTGCCCTCAGACAGGTTTCCGGCGACAGGCCCCGTATTCTACACCTTGAGGACGATGAGAGTGTCCTCCAGATTGTCTCGTCACTTATTGCCGACACCGGGGATGTTGTTGCTGCCAAGACCCTGGAGGAAGCCAAAAACCTACTTGAACGGGAGACCTTCGACCTTGTTCTTCTCGACCTGATGTTGCCGGATGGCGATGGCGGGGATCTTTTGCCCCTGCTCAACAATCCCGGCGGGTTATCAACGCCTGTGATCATATTTTCGGCCAAGGACGTATCACTCGAAATGGTAGAACACGTCAAGGCGGTGTTGATCAAATCACAGACTTCCAACGAAGAACTCCTGAGCGTCATACGTTCGGCAATTGAGACAAGTCGGGAGAAAAAGTTAAATGGCTGAATTGAAGAAGATTCTACACGTCGAGGACGAATCCGACATTCGTGAAGTTGTTCTGATGGCTCTGGAAGCCATTGGCGGATTTACTGTTGAATCTTGTGAGTCCGGCGACGAGGCCTTGAAAAAGTCCCCCAACTTCATGCCGGACTTGTTTCTAATGGATATAATGATGCCGGGTATGGACGGTCCAGCGACGTTGGAAGAGTTGCGTAAGGTTCCAGAATTTGCCAATACCCCGGTTATATTCATGACCGCCAAGGCGCAAGCCGAAGAAATTGCGCGGTTTAAGGGACACGGCGCTCTCGATGTCATCACCAAGCCTTTCGATCCCATGACTCTTTCGGATCAGATCAGGACAATCTGGGACAATATCTGAGAGCAAGTGAAAAAAAGTTGTCCTGGGCAAACTAGGCTTGCCAATTTTGAATTGTTGGAAATCCTTCTAGGTTTAATACAGTCTTTATGATGAATGACCTCAAATCAAAAATGGATGCGCTCAGGAACGAATATCTGGGACGCCTCGCTGGACAAATAGCCCAAATCCGGAGCGGCCTAGAAGTGCTTGCAACCGACGGAGGAGATGCTGCTGTAGCCGATCTGATTGCCGTTACCCACAAGCTGAGTGGTAGCGGGGGCACCTTTGGCTTTCCCCTAATCAGCCGTCTTGCCAGTGATATGGAAATGCTCCTTGAAATGGGCAACCGCGATATCGCTCGGCTTGGACGGATTGGCGACGGCCTGAAAACCATCCTTGATGCGGGCGGCAATCTGGAAGCGGACGCGGAAGTTCGTCTGCTCGACGACCTTTCTAGTGATTTAATCGAGGAAAATTGATTAGATTCTACATCACCGTGCCGAAGTGCCAGGGGACAAAACACAGAGTTCGGAAACTTTCGATTTCCTTAGCCCTCCGGCGAAATCGTTTAAATTAGTGAATGTCCGTTTTGGGTCAGAAGCGGACTCTTTCCTATTACCCTCCGAATGTCCGCTTTCGGGGGCAAGGCGGACGTAATTCAGGGTGTGACTGAATGTCCGCTAATAGCCAGAAGCGTCTGGGATAACTCACTATTGTTTTTGTCACTTACTACCTCGGCATGGGGGCAAATTATGTTTCTGGTAGCTTTTGCCAATCCACTGCGGAGGTACGTTAAACTCTGCCAAGGTTTGATCCGCAGGCTTGATCATTACGACTTCAGATTTCTTGATGAAGAATACTTGCCCGTCTTTGTCAGATGCTGGAATGTAGTCCCTTGTGTCGTTAAAAAGGTCAATCAGTCGCTGTCCTTGGGCGAGGAAGAGTTCGCAGTCAAGACTCCCACCACTCTCCAATACCAACGTCGCATTGGCTCTCAGTTTTATGCGCCTTCCCCTTGCTCGATCAGATTCAAACATCGCGCCATCTCCTTGTTGTCTAACTACACATTTAGACGCAAGGTTCATGCCAAGGGTTTCACCAGATTTTTCAGTCCAGCTTCTGCAAGTCAATGAGCGTAAACAATTCAATTATATATGAAAATCACATTGAATCCGCATTCAGCGTGATTTCACCATACCGTCGAGGCTAATCAGATTCTCAATTTGCTTCATAGATTGCGAAATACGCCCTCTATCTTCTCTGCGGCATCTTCGGTAACGGCAATTTCCTATGAACAATATGCACTCAGCAACTGTCCAGCCCCCAAAAGCGGACATTAAGGCGCGGTTAACCGATTCTCAATCTGATCCACTGAGTGGAAAGCGTTCTGAAACAGACCAACGATAATCTGAGAAACGGGTTTGCACCCGGTGCATATAGGATCTAAGGCGTTGTGGCTCTATATACATAACCTTGACCGGCAGGCTGTCTTGGCGAATGACAAAGCCTCTTGGTTCTCTGAGCATGGTGGCCTCCTTAAAAAGTTGCAGAGTCCACACCGCAATATTTATGCCATTAGTAGCAAGGCGAATGGCATAAGGTCCGCTTTTGGGGTGACAACGGACATTAAAACCAATGCCCCATAATGTCCGCTAATAGCCATAAGCGGACATTGGATCGCAAATTGTTAAATATCTAAAACCAGTCTCTCGCCTGCGGCACCTGAAACGCAAGGGCACATCAATCCGGCCTGGCCGTCGAAAAATATTCATAACTCACTCGTTCGCGCTCTAACCCTAAGGTCTCCGCCGTCTGGCGAACGGCATCGATCAATCCCTTGGGGCCGCAAACGTAAAACACCGCATCATCCGGGGCTTTGCTCAGAACCGCATCGATATCGATTCTCTGACCCTCGTCCCCGGCATAGAACGTGACCGCGCCATCCAGCGCAAAGGACAGTTTCGAGCGATAGGCCATATGGAGCTGTGATCGAGCAGCAAAGTGCAAATGGAATGCCCGTCCGTTGGCCGACAGGAATTGGGCAATACCTTTCAGCGGGGTTATACCTATGCCGCCGGCGATCAGCACGACTGGCCGGCCATCATTATGAAAAGGAAACTTGTTCATCGGCTCACTGGCGCGAAGGCGCAGGCCTAGCCCATAGCTCTCGTGGATGGAGCGTGATCCGCCGCTGCCCTCTTCATCCAGCCGAACGGCGATTTCATAAACGTCCCGGCGGCTGGGATTGCTGCTGATGGAATAGGTCCGGGTTCCTAGGCGCCCATCAGTAAGGAAAACCGGAACCTCAATGTGTGAACCGGGGGCCACCGCCGGAAGGTCTTGGAAATCTGGGCGGCGCAGCTCATACGCCCGAACTTCGGGCGTGAGTTGGCGAATGCCGGTAATGACCAATTCCAACGGACCATCTCCGATGAGCCCCAACGACCCCTGCGAAGCCGCTTCATATTTTTCATCAATGGCTTTCGGCTCGGCCATGTTAGTCCCCCTTCGGCATCTCCTAGAGCCAGAATGTATGAGATTCAAAAACTGTTAGCGACAGGAAATATTATTAAAAAAGCTATCAAATCATTTGAAATTATTATTATAGAATATCTATTACTTCATTAGATAAATATACTTTACTAAATTGTTAATTAGAATGATGATAATTTGCTTCTGAAAAATCTCTAGTTTAACAAGGGATTTCGGGAGCAACGAAGATCAGGGGGATCAAACAACACCATTAAAAAATCAAGAACGAGGCGCCTTTATCCGGCAGGGTCTTTAATTCTGCCGAATAAAGGCGCCTCTACAAACAGGATGCTTCACTAACTGGAAGAGGAAATATCGACATGGGTAAGAAAACCAATTTACACGGGTATGACGCCAAAACCCGTCGAATGATGGAGGGCATGGCGGAGGCTGAAAATAACGCCCTCGCGGCGCGTGCCGAAGCCGAAGAAGAATGCGAATGCAAGGAAGGCATGTTTCCGAGCATGGACCGGCGGGGCTTTCTCGCCGCGGCGGGCGCTGTCGGAGCGGCCGGAGCGGCGACCCTAGCAACCCGGGGCGCTGCTGCGGCACCACCGGGCGCCATGGACTATCCCATCCAAAAGGACCCGACCAGTGAACAGGGCCGTTTGACCAATGCCGACGGCGGATACGGTTCCCGTTCCCAGTTCGAGTCCGAGGTGCGCTGGCGCTTTCCGACGGCGACCAAGGAATCGTCCTGGACGATGACGCCGTTGGACAAAAGCGAAGGCATCATCACCCCATCGGGGCTGCATTTCGAACGCCACCACGGCGGCATCCCCAACATCGACCCGGCCAAGCACACGATGACCATCCACGGCATGGTTGGTACGGCCAAGACGTTCACCATGGCCGACATCAAGCGGTTTCCATCAATATCACGGCAGTTTTTCATCGAATGTTCGGGCAATGGCCTGACCGAATGGAAAAAACCATACCTGAAAACCGTTCAGGGCACCCATGGCTTGACCAGTACGACCGAATGGACGGGCGTTCCGTTATCGACGCTGTTGCGTGAAGTTGGCGTCAAGGACGGTGCCGGATGGATCCTCGCCGAAGGCGGCGACGCGGCGTTGATGACCCGCAGTGTGCCGTTGGATAAATGCTGGAGCGATGCCTTGGTTGGTTATGCCCAAAACGGCGAAGCGCTGCGTCCCGAACAGGGATATCCGCTGCGTCTTCTGCTGCCGGGTTGGGAAGGCAACACCCACATCAAATGGCTGCGCCGCATCGAGGTCAGCGACAAGCCGTTCATGAGCCGCGAAGAAACGTCCAAATACACGGATCTTTTGAACGGCGGCAAGGCGCGTCAATTCTCGTTCACCATGGAAGCAAAATCGGTGATTACCTTCCCGTCCGGCGAAATGAAGCTGCCGGGCGCAGGTTTCTACGAAATTACCGGCCTCGCCTGGTCGGGTCGTGGAAAGGTCAAGCGGGTCGAGGTTTCAACCGACGGCGGCGCGACATGGGCCAACGCAGAACTACAAGGACCGGTCCAATCCATTTGCCACACCCGGTTCAGGTTCCCGTGGAAATGGGATGGCAAGCCGGCGATCCTGCAAAGTCGCTGCCAAGACGAAACCGGATACGTGCAACCGACTATCAAACACTTGGTTGACGCCCGCGGTCTCGACGGGCATGCAAAATTCGGATCTATCTATCACCTAAACGCCATCCAGAGTTGGGGCGTCGATAGCGACGGGAGTGTTAAAAATGTCCATAAATATTAAAAATCTGACTTTAGGCGGTTGTTGTGCGATCGCCCTCAGCCTTGGTTTCACCATTGATGCCCAAGCCGACGGCCCGTACGGCTTCGGCAGTGCGGCCAGTGCCGCCGATATCGCCAAGATTGATATCGACGTCATGCCTGACGGTCGTGGGGCGCCTTCGGGCAGCGGTACCTACGCCCAGGGCAAGAAGGTCTATGCCGACAAGTGCTCGGCGTGCCACGGCGCCGACATGGCTAAACCGGTGAAGGGTACCGGGGCGGCCCCGCTTAGGGGCGGTCGCGGCACGCTCACGTCCGGCAAGCCGAAGAAGACGGTTGAAAGCTATTGGCCCTACGCGACTACGCTGTTCGACTACACCAAGCGGGCGATGCCGTTCAACGAGCCCGGCTCGATGAACAATAACGACATCTATGCGGTTGTTGCTTACATCCTCGCCGAGGGCGGAATCATCAACAAGAAAACAACGATGAACGCCAAGGCCTTGGCCAAGGTGAAAATGCCGAACCGAAACGGTTTCATTTCCGATCCGAGGCCGGATATTTTCAACTACAACTAATCCCTAATAATACCTCCCAATTTACTGAGCGGGTCCTTACGGGCCCGCTCTTTTTTTAAACGCTTAAGACACCGGTAAGCAGCGCAATCAGCACCATTAATGCCCCCAAGACACCCCTCCGGGCAGTCGCGAGGCCCGCCATCAGTTGGCCGAGCAGTGGTGCCAGAAAAGGTTCTAGGCACTTGCAGCCGGTCGAAACCCAACTCCGCAGGACACAGGGCAACGCTGGCAGCCCGACGATCAGAGCCGCCGTCAAGGATACCAGTCGACCGAGAGGTTCGCGGGCATATTCCATGTAAACCTCTGCATAGAACCACTCGGTGCCGTATGGAATGGGCGTCCTTTTGTACTGCCATTCTAGCCAGGTCCCCATGTGCATTAGAACGACCCACATAAGAATGGCCCCGGTGCCGAGAAGGATAACAAAGAGGACTTGCAGGGGAGCGGACGACGCACGGGCGATCCATGAGAGCAGGCCGGCACCGGCGGCTAGCCACGCCAAGACGATGATGGCGGATGGCACCGCAAAATAATTGAGTGCATGCCTGATAACCCCTTCCGGGTCCGGCGCGAACAACAATGCGCCGGCTACCAGGGAACCCGTGCCAGCCACCCCGACCGCCACGAAGGCGACGACGATATGGGAAAAACGCGACCGCCCTTCAACGATTTTGATGGCAGGAAATCCATAGAACCCAGAGGCGGCCTCCGACATCAGTCGGGAATGAGTAACCGACCGTAATCTATCCCACCAGATCCGGTGTCCGGTGACCATGCGTTTGCGCCGGTCGCCATCGGCCCACAAGTCGATGATCACGACTAAGACGGCAGATGTCAGCACCAGAGCTGAAAAAGGTTCGGAAAATGTCATAGAAACTCCAGTTCCAATGTTAGCCAAAATTATGATTGAAGAAAGACTCGATAAGGCCTGTCGGAGATGGCAGAAGGGGATTGATCGTGGACGAGTTTTTTCCTGAGCACCCCCGGTAGGCAGCCTACATGACAGGTTTCAGGCTATCCCGACAAGATTGCCGATAAGGGTACGCTTCAAGACATTCAGTGGATTATGCGGTTAAACAATGGCGCCCCGAAAAACCAAGGTTCTTAATCGCCCTAAATCAGTTTCCGAATTTCGCTGAGAAGAACCTGAATATCTATTGGCTTGGTAATATATCCGGATGGCTGCAATCTGGCCGTAGCTAATTTATCTCTCCGGTCATCCAAAGCCGTCAAAAATATGAACGGAATATCCTTGGTCTTCGGGTGGTTCTGGCGAAGTTCCTCGAGAAGAGTGTAGCCGGATTTTTTTTTCATCATACGGTCACAAAGAATGAGGTCCGGCATCTCCTCGAGGATGAGCTTTAAGCCGGAATCACCGTCTTCGGCCTCAAGAACCTCGAAGCCATTCGACGTTAACCACTCAACAATCTCATCGCGTTGAGCATCATCGTCTTCGATACAAAGTATCCTGATCATTGAGTAACATTGACATGAACCCCTCCACTAAGGGAAACATTATTTTGCGGTTACCTGTTATGAAGGTTGAGACAGAGATGAAACCCAAGCGCATCGATACACGGTTGAAACGCTGGTTACTAAATTCGGATATATTGGCGCTGTCACCAAGTGTATTGATAAGAGATGGTATTGTTTGGAGGGCATTTTGCGAACAGGTATAATCTCCAAATAGGGCGGTGGTTAATTATTCGTGAGTGGTTTTTAACCTGCAACTTTTCCGTCCCTC
>JAZFSL010000238.1:0-8110 GCA_036446135.1 Rhodospirillales bacterium
CTGACTGAGTGACGCATCGTTCAGGAAGATAGCGGGAAATGTCCGCTTATGGCTATTAACGGACATTCAGCCATACCCTAAAAGATGTCCGCTTTACCCCCGAAAGCGGATATTCTGAGGGTAGTCGCAAAATGTCCGTTAATGACCCAAAGCGGACATTTGGTGGGTTACAGAAACATGTTCAAATCACCGCGCTTACTTTGGCAGCTTCACCGTGGCCTTCGTTCCTTTGCCAGCGGTGCTCTTAATATCCCACTTACAACCCTTTGGGATTGCCCTTCAGTATCTTGAACATGCTCACTACGATCCCGTCCAAGCCAACTCTTGCATAATTATCGCCGGCCTTTTTGATTACGGAACATTGTTCGGTGCCACCGCGCCAAGTGCCCCATGCTCGGCAATATATATTGTCGCTTTTGATCTTGTACGTTCCTGAATCCGTATGGCCGCCCGATTTTGTTTCCCCCTTTATCGTGCCATTAGGTGCCCAAAACACAAAAACCTTCTCATGGTCCATGGTGTTGCCGACAAAGGCCTTCTTGATTTCGTCCGCCGACAACGTTTTAAGCTCTTCGGCGGAGACGGCCGAGACACCGACAAAAGTCGAAAAAACAATTGCTAATACGGCTTGATAAAATGTTTTGTACTTCATCTTATTTTCCCCCTTTGGTTAGAATTTAACTGGATTGTCGAGACGGTTCGTCCTGTCTTCATTGATTTTGTCCACAACATGTCTTTAGGAATTTTGCAATCGCCAACCTGGGTATTTCCGAATTTAACATGTAGTGGTCGCCACCTTTGACGATGACCCGCTTCGAACCCTTTGGCCGTTGATCTGATATAGAACACCCACCCCCATAATCATACTCGTCGTCAGAGCCCACGAGGTTCAGGACAGGGATATTCCCAGGGGCATTAGGGGAGCCGCCGGAATATCGGCAATCGGTCCCAAGCACCACATGGGCAATAAATTCTTTCCCGCCATAATCGGAAGTCGCTTGCCCCCCCTCGCTAAAGCCCGCCAGGACAAGGCGGGAAGAATCAATCCATTCGATTTCCCGAACCTTTGAAACCGCGTGTTTAATTTCTTCGCGGCGTGTGGCTATTCGGCCATCCATATCTCCTTGGTCACACATTTCTGTTCGCCCGGGCCGGCC
Source organism: Rhodospirillales bacterium (assembly GCA_036446135.1). GTDB lineage: Bacteria > Pseudomonadota > Alphaproteobacteria > Rhodospirillales > Casp-alpha2 > Casp-alpha2. Next base: position 1,158 of record JAZFSL010000238.1, read on the forward strand.
GAAGCTGTTTGGCGCGAAGACGGCAAAGCCTTCATTGAGAAAATATTTCACAAAGAGTCGTCCCCTATGAAATCCGGAGCACCCGTGCAGATAAATCACCGCAGGCAGTCGGATGCCGTTCTTGAGGTGCTTATCCCTAGCGGTTTCCGCCCAGTTATCTTTTTGTGCGAAAATACTTAAATGATCGCTGCCCTTGTTTTTGAGGGCGCTTGCGGGCAAAAAAATGCTGCTTTTAATCCATGTCGCTTCAACTGGTGAGGTTCCGGTAGGAAGTTTATCTGCGAATAATGAAGTTAGGTGTTGGCCTGCCATACCAGAACTGACTAAAGAGATGGTAAATGCAGAAATGGCTATCGACCAAACAACGGCATGCCCGAACCACAAACCAAAAAAATAAATTAACCTAGACACACCATCCCCCCCCAAACCCCCAGAATTATTTTTTATTTTTTTAAGGGAGCCAAAAATAGACTAGTTCCAATTTTTATATTAGAACAAGGGAATTTTAAGGGTAGAACTAGCTCACCCACATTTCATGATCGAGAAAATGCACAATCATGTCGTCTTCCCAATGTCCGCTTTTGGCTATTAGCGGACATTCATCCACACCCTGAATTACGTCCGCTTTACCCCCGAAAGCGGACATTCCGGGGCTAGTCGTAGACCCAAAGCGGACATTGCACAGAATGAGCCTCCAAGTCTTAAATCAGGTGATAGTGAACGGAAAAAAGAGGGTTCCGCATATAGGTGACTCATCCTTGGCGAGTGCAGGTCAACTGACAGCGTAGGCACTTAACCCTTTCGACGCCGCCTGCGTCGCCAAATCCTAGGGTTGCCTCAATAACTTTAAAATCGTGAAAGCCAAGCGGACATAACAGGCGACCAATAAAGCCAAGGATATCCAATTGTTTGTTCCTATTTCCCAGCACGAGCTAGCATAGTGAGTATCGTCCAGTCCCCACGTTCCACTTTATGCGCTTTTCAAGGCAACTCAAATCCAATAAAAATTGGTCTTAGGGGGCACCTGATGGGCAAAAAGCATAACTCTCCAAACTTAAAATTGTCGGCAATAAAGCCAAAGTTCCGCCACTGTCAGTGGCTGTACGGCGATGGTCGGGATCGGAAGTTCTGCTGCAAAGCCGTTGGACGGGGAGAGGTGTGGTGCGGGAAACACGGAAAACAGATTTATGCTTCAGCGGTGGTCCAGAAAAAATTTGGGAAGATACTGGAAAAACAGGTCCAAGAGGGAGAACCCGAACGATGAGGGAAACCCAGTAAAAACTTGGATTGTCGTCGCTGATCGTGAACTGGATGCCCGGAAACTGTTACCGGGTCATTTTGAGGTTTATGAGGTCGAGGCTCGCAATGGCGAACTGGGGGGCTTGCCGGGTGTCATTGGATGGATGGGAGAACCTCGGGGTCTTTAATAGCCCATTGGCGGCGAAGACGTGATACGTTCCTATCTCCCCTGACTTACGATCGACCTAAGGCCCTGACCGGTCGGCATAATGACTACCATTCCGGAAGATAACTGGGACATATTTTGGACAATGTATCACCCGTAGCCCTGACGGTCAGCTTCATGATCGCCGCATTGCTTTATACAGCGGCCTACCTATCACTCCTCTATCTCTTGAGATACCCACGAAATTGGTGGCCACCGAGCCTGCCAACGTCGGCCCTAACTGGAAGCATGGTCGTCGTTACTGGTGTTTTTGTATCGGCGTCGGCAAACGGCATAGACATTGGGTTGTTGTTCTTTTTGACCGGGTTTATTTCTCTGCTGTTTGGCATCATCGCTGCTCCCGCTATCGATTTTTGTCCCGGAACCCGACCCATTGTTGAATTTCTAGCCAACCACGGAAATTATGCGGGCCTGTGGATGCTCGCTCCTGCCACTGCCACCGCTTACGCCGTCCCCAATGTCAAACTTCAAGGGGTCTTGGCCGCTGCTATGGTGATTGAATTAGTCTGGTTTTTACGACACCGCACGATTAACCAACGACAAATTTACTCCTTTGCTGAACACGACCTTGCGGTCCTGAATGTTCAGGCAAAAGGGGATATCGAAGGTTTCGCAAAGAAACACGGCATCGACGAATTGGAGTTATCCGATGGCGCAGTTTACTGGCGCGGTTGCAGCAAGAAGACGCTTCCCTGCCCATTCAATCTCTATGTTAATCGTCTTGGCCTCAACACGGCGCCATGCTGCCGCGAGCACATGGCGGATCTTTGTCATTATGTTGCCGACTGTCTCAAAGATATGGGGGTCGTTCACTGGATTGATGGCGGCACCTTGCTAGGTGCGGTGCGGGAGAACGGGAACCTTGTAGCATGGGAGGATGATGTTGATATCTCAGTTATTCTGGAAGACGGAATGACCTGGGACTCCCTTGCGGCGGGACTTGCCGGTCGAGGCATGCAAGATGGTTACTGCGTGGATGCCTTTGAAGAGAAAGGGTTCATTTCGATCTCCTACAATCCACCGTGGATTTGGCCGTTCCGCTGGGAACGAAACAGAATGCGCGGCGAAATCCGCCTCGACCTGGTCGTCTACCGACAGGCAGTGAGCCACGGTCAAACCGTGCTCGAAAGGAGAATTCAAAAGGGCAATATGCCGTTGACCGAGAGCGGATGGTTCGGCGTGCCAAAAGAGATCGTACTTCCGACCTCGACCATCCATTTTCTAGGTGAAGATATCGCCTGCCCAAACAAACCCATGGAATATCTGCGCCTGCTTTACAAGAACTTCGAGGAGGTCGTCTATACGTATGTCGATACGGCGGCGGCCAAAACCCGGCGCGGAGCCGATACCGCACGGAAACGTAGCCGCAACCTAACTACGCGTTAATGAGCCCATGGCCTAGCCCAAGCCCATTTTCATTCCGCTTATAGCGCCCGCTTATAGTGCGCGGGCCTCGGAAAACGAGACCAGCTTCCGCTGGCTTTCGTCCCAAAGTCTAAGCCTCACGCATACGAAGCTCTGCATAAGCGTCAGGCGTCTGATACTGGTAAGTTCGGGGAAGTCGCGCAAGACCTGCGGCAGGCGATAAAACGGAATGCGGCTGCTCAGGTGATGCACATGGTGGACACCGATGTTGGCGGTGATCCAGTTCAGAACGCCGGGTAAATCGTAATGCGAGCTGCCATAGAGCGCGGCATCATGCGATTTCCAAGTAGGATCCTCAGCCCAGAACGTATCTTCAAATTGATGCTGGACGTAGAACAGCCAAATGCCGATCGACGCGGCAAGAAGGGTGATCGGAAGTTGCACGAGCAGGAAAGGAGCGGCGCCAAGAAAGTAGATCATGATGCCGACCACGAGGGCTATGGTGACATTTGTTCCCATGGTGCTGATCCAAAATCGTCCATCGGCGCGACTAAACCCGAGCGGCAGGCGGTTGCGGAGCAAGAAGTGGTAGGCTGGCCCAACCCCGAACATGATGAGGGGGTGGCGATAGAGACGATAAAAAATGCGCCGCCAGCGCGGCAACGCCCGATACTCCCTAACCGTCAACGTGTCGATGTCGCCGATCCCACGCTTATCGAGGTTGCCTGATGTCGCGTGATGGATCGCATGGTCGCGTTTCCAGACATCGTAGGGCGTCAGCGTCATTACCCCGAGAATACGCCCGACCCAATCATTGAAAATTCTGCGGCGGAAAAAAGCTCCATGCCCGCAGTCGTGCTTGATCAGAAAAAGACGCACCAGGAACGCGCCCGCCGGCACACAGATGGCAAGGGTCAGCCAGTAGCTGATCGAAAGCGCCCACCAGGCAGCGACCCAAAACACGATAAACGATACGCTGGTTATAATCAGTTCGAACACGCTGCGCATGTGATGGGGCTCACGATACCGGGCCAGCGCCTTCAACAGGTCACGGGCCGGCGTTAGGTTTTTCTCGAACTGTGCCTGTTGCTGCATGTGATCTATTCGACAGGAGCCCCGCCCTATTGTAAACATCGATTAATTGAGAAAATTTAATAAGCTAGTAGGAAATATCGACCAATCGATAGGTCCGCTTATGGCTATTAGCGGACCTCCAGGCACGCCCTAAATTATGTCTGCTTTACCCCCGAAAGCGGACATTATTGGCGACGGTCAGAAACGTCCGTTAATGACCCAAAGCGGACATTCATTGGTTCGTAGGGATAAGCCAGCCGGACTGCTTCAGCTCACCTATTTATCCAATTTAGTCATCAAATTATCTGTGCTAGAGGGTTTCTCCACTGACGATAAGAGTGCCTCACGGCGTTCCATAAGTTTGAATAATTCCGACATGGGGCCCTTGCCTTTTTCGATTTTTACCATGAACTGCAATCCGGCGTAACTTTCCCTTTGCCACATCACCTTGATTCGGCGAACATCGTTGAATTTGTTAATTTTTAATTTGAGAATCGCCCCGGTTTCAATCTCGGCTTTTGATTTAATTCTGGCCCCAACTTCAGAAATGTCGGAAATCAAACATTCCCAGGCCCTACCCTCTTCGTCGTAAATGATACCACTGAGCAGCGTCCGTAGGCGTTCTGCACTTCTGTTACTAGCCATGATGTTACACTCTATGCTGGAACCCCTATAAACTCTAACTATTTTCGCCTTAGGCTAGGGCTTTGCTTCCCCTTGTTTCCAAGGGAACTCCCTTTCATGGATCAAAGATGCAGCCCTTCATAAATATTACATTTTTCTAATGTCATGTTATGTAAGGCCATATTTGCTAGTTTATGACAAGAGTAAATTATTTTATGTCAAACGATTGTAATTCATTCTGCTGTCAAAAGTCCGATTATGATGCAGTGGGCGGCTCCTAACCGAAGGCATCTAGTTGCCAAAATAGTGAGGCCATTTTAGAACCGCGAATGTACGCTTCTGACCCTAAGCGGACATTCACTTCATTATGCGGCTAGGCCGCCGACATGTTAAGTTGAGAAATGCCCGTCGGCTTTCCTTCGGACGGCTTGCATCGGCGCTGTGTTTGATCTCTAGTATGTCCATAAAAATTGATGGCTGACGGAAATGCCGGGGGAGGATCTAAATGACCGAGGCAACGGACAAGCTGCTGTCCACGAGTCTGGTCGGGTCTTACGCGCAACCCAATTGGCTGATCAACCGGGAAAAGCTGGCCGGGCGGTTTCCGCCTCGTACGCGAGCATTGGAACTTTGGCGCGTCGATTCCGAGTTGCTTGAAGAAGCCCAGAACGATGCCACCCTCCTCGCCATTCGCGAGCAGGAACTGGCGGGTCTCGACATCATCACCGACGGTGAGATGCGCCGCGAAAGCTACTCCAACCGCTTCGCTACGGCCTTGGAAGGCGTCGACATCGACAACCCGGGCGAGGCGCTAGACCGCAGCGGCCACCCCAACCCGGTGCCCAGGATCACCGGCCCGATCCGTCGCAAGCACGCGGTGGAGGTCGAAGATGTCAAATTTCTGCGTACCCACACCGACCGGCGCATCAAGATGACCGTGCCGGGGCCTTTCACCATGTCACAGCAGGCGCAGAACGATCACTACGACGACGAGGCGGAGATGGCGTTGGACTACGCCGCCGCCGTCAACGAAGAAGCCAAGGACCTGTTCGCCGCCGGCGCCGACATCGTGCAATTCGACGAGCCCTACATGCAGGCCAGGCCTGACAAGGCCAGGGAATATGGGTTGGACGCGCTGAACCGGGCGTTAGACGGCTTAGACGGCGAGACCGCCGTCCACATCTGTTTCGGTTATGCGGCGATCATCCACGAAAGACCGGAGGGCTATTCCTTCCTGCCTGAACTCTCGAACTGCCCGGCCCATTGCATCTCCATCGAGACAGCGCAATCGGGGCTCGACTGCTCGGTGCTGGAGACCCTACCCGAGAAGAAGATCATCTTGGGCGTGCTCGACCTATCTGATATGAACGTGGAGACGCCAGAGACCGTGGCCGAACGCATCCGCCGTGCGTTACCCCACTGTTCGGCCGAGCGAATCATCGTGGCGCCCGACTGCGGGCTCAAGTACCTACCCCGCGACGTTGCCTTCGGTAAGATCAAGGCCATGGCCGAGGGCGCCGCCATCGTCCGCCAAGAGCTGGTTTGACACCAATCCGCCGTAGTGGGCCTTCCAGGGGCCACTTTTTTGGTATATCATCGGGCGGTACGTTGGGGGATGGATATGAACGACGACGATTTCCACGCCTGGCTGCAAGGACAGGTCGGCAAGGATCACCGCCAGATCATTGCCGATGGACGGTCTGCCGTTGCCGAGGCCGGAGGCGGTTCGGGCAGTGATTTCACGACGCGGATTCAGCAATTCATCTTTTACCTGCAGAGCGGCCGGAAACCCGTCGACGTCTCGGAAAGCGACTGGCAAGCCTATCGGCCGATCTACAGGGCGTTGATCAAGGAACGGCGGCGGTTGACGAAAGACGTCCTCGATTTGTTTGCCTGAGGGACCTCCCTGAGAAAAGGGCTTTGTGGCTTTCGCTTTAACTGAACACCTCTGCAACTACGTCTTCATGTCCGCTATTGGCTATTAGCGGACATTCATCCACACCCTGAATTACGTCCGCTTCACCCCCGAAAGCGGACATTCACCATTCCGCCTAATTCAACGGGTCTTCCTTGAATTTGATGTAGCCCACATTTAATCAGGCGGCTCGTATCTTCCGCCAAACGGTCACCCCGTCATGATTCTGGAAATCCGTAAGGGTGGCGATCCTGTCGGCAGCATAGTCGGAAGCACCTCTGAGACCGTGATCATGAGAATGCTCATGAAAAACCATGCCTGCCCGCGAGACGAACCGCGGGCATAAAAAAAGGCGGGTAGTGAGACAGTTCTTCACAGAAAACCGAACTCACGCCCTTGCCCTAATTAAAGTAAGGGTAACCCCTTACGCATCATGTTACATTTCGTTGGAAACGCTATTAAACACGTTTTGAAGGTCGTCGCCGACCAATGAGACCGCGGCGATAATCA
>JAZFSL010000239.1:0-3893 GCA_036446135.1 Rhodospirillales bacterium
GGCGTTTCGCCCTTGCCCAGAGTCGTGAAACCCTGACTCAGCGCCGACTGCGCCACCTGGACCGAACCGTCCAACAGCGCCTCGATAGCAGACTTTCCGGGCGGTGAGATAGACCAATCAGGTTCCAGTCCCTCTTCTTCAAGGAAACCGCCCGACATGGTCGAGATGAGCGGTGAATAAAACGCCGAAAAAAGAGTGAACTGAATTTTGATGGTGGCCATGCTTCTCTCCCCGAAAATCTGAAAAAGTTGTAGATTATGCGTTCTCAAAAAGTCCTTTACTTTGAAATGCAGAATACATGCGATTAAATAAATGTGAAAGCTGCAGTTGTTGGCAGAATGGCATGGCCTGCCCCCATTTAGATGGCCAACTTATGCGTGTTGGAAGCATTGTGAAGTAAACTATTGCCCAAATGTGTATCACGATGTTTCGATATATTTCCCGTCATGACATCATCCATCCAATATCCGCTTTGGGTCATAAGCGGATATGAAACAGTAGGTGTCAAAACGTCCGTTAATAGCCAAAAGCGGACATCATGACGAGGGCTACGGAGTTTGGGACTTAATCCAGCCCATAATGTCGGAAACCACTTTCTCCTCAATGCCCATGAAGCCGTGGTACTGGCGGGCCTGACAGTCAGGTCCTCTCATGCCCCAGCCTCCCTCGTACCACAACACTTTCATCGGCTTGGCGTTTTTCAGTTTTTCTTTCAGGGTGTCGACCTCGTCCGGGGGTGTAACCATACATCCGTCCTTCTTGTGGTGGACGATCAACACCGGCATTTTGATATTTTCGATATCCATATTTGTAACGTAATCACCGCCCCAATCACCGTTATATGCCAGCATAGTAGCAGAAAGCACGATACCTTCTGGCTTGTTCGATTTTAGACGTAACCCGGCATTTGCTACCGAATTTGTTCCCCGGCTGGTGCCGACCAGCCACACCGGCAGCCCGTATTTCGCCCGCAGATGCTTGATCACTACGCCCACGTCCTTGGCGTGATCTTCGGTGTTCCTGAACCCGTGAAGTGTATTCCTTTCGTCTGTCGGTGCGTCGATGACAGCTGTAATGGCGCCCTGGTTCCAGAAATGTAGCCGGGAACGCACCAGAAAGTTCCCCAAGCCCCAGCCAATAAAGCCGCCCTCTGAAATGTTCATAATCCCCTTGCCGCCGGCGAACAGAACCAAGGTGACAAAAGGATTATCGCCTTTTTCGACTAGAAGCCGTGTCGTCTCGCCCCGGGATTTAACGTCCTCTACTTCGAAGGCTAGCGCCCCGAAAGAAACGAGAAATGCCAGAAGTGATACGCCAACTGCTCTCATTGCATCCTCTTTGAATGTCTTGCAAAGAGAATGTACCAAAAAATGTATTGAATAAAAAATAAATGTCCGCTTTGGGTCATTAGCAGACATTCCTCGACTACCCTCAAAATGTCCGCTTTCGGGGGTAAAGCGGACATCAAACTTCTAGAAATCACCCGCCAAACTTTACACGTTGGTTTTTTGGCCTCGGTTTAAGAGGCAGTCCTATACCGGGGGTAGGGGGTCGTATCTCAAGCCATGTGCCCCCCGTCTCGCTTTCCTTACATCGCTGTTAAGTTTGGAGCAGCAAGACGTAAATGGATAAGCAGCGCAGGGATTGGGTTTCAAACCCCTAGCCAGCTAGGGGGAGGCTCACTGCAAGCATAAGGACTGCCAGTCAAGGATAAGGTCTACGGACACCGAAGCGCATACACAATGTGGGTCTGTGTGTGGGGCTGATTATAGAATTGAAATAAAACTCATTAATTTCAATATATTAGAAATATATATGGCAGACACCCTCTCCGCCAACTACCCCTTTTAATCAGCCACTTTCTAACTAAGATGCTCCACAACTTGTACATTGTTTACTGACCGGCAAAGGCGCCCACTCGGGTCCGTAATTGTATCCTTGAACGGGATTGGATACTTTTGGTTTTTGGCTGGAAAATATTCTCGGTAGCAGTAAAAATGGAACAAGAATTCAGCAAGGCGGTTGAAAAATTTCAAGCTGGTCAATTCAAGTCAGCCGAAAAAATTTTATTAAAAATCAACAAGCGTCAAGCCGGCATTCCCGACGTTCTGCATATGCTGGCCTACATTTCTATGGAAACGGACAGGCCTAAAGCGGCGATAAAATATCTGTCGCAGGTTGTTAAAAGCGTTCCCCATGATGCCGGCTTGTTTAACCTTCTCGGCTGTGCCTACCGCAATGAAGGGAAGGAAGACGACGCAATAGAAGCATTTTCCAAGGCGGTCTCTCTTGCCCCTGAACTGGTCGATGCGCATTTTAACCTCGCCAACGCCCTGCACAAGATTGGCCGCCTTGAAGAAGCGGTGGTTAAATTTCGCCAGGTAGCGGAGCTAACGCCCGATAATGCTGAAGCGCATTGGTACCTCGGCAATGCGCTTAAACGCCTGGAGAAATTGGATGAGGCCGTTGCCAGCTACCATAAGGTGCTTGCCATCAAACCCGATTTCGCCGAGGCACATATGAACCTTGGTAATACGCTCACTGATCTGGGTAGGCTGGATGAGGCCGTCGCAAGCCTAAACAAGGCCGTCGCCATCAAACCCGATTTCGCCGAGGCACATATGAACCTTGGTAATGCGCTCACTGATCTGGGTAGGCTGGATGAGGCCGTCGCGAGCCTTAACAGGGCCGTCGCCATCAAACCCGATTTCGCCGAAACGCATAGCAACCTGGCTCACGCTTTCCTAAAAATGGGTCGGCTGGACGAGGCATTGGCAAATTTCCGCCGGGCTCTGGACATTGACCCAGGGCTTCAGGATGTGCGCCATCACATTTCGTCAATCTGCGGTGAGACTACGGACATCGCACCAGAAATATATGTCCGCAAGATATTCAACCACTACGCTTGGCGGTTCGACGATCACCTGACCAACACATTAGGCTACAAAATCCCCTCTTTGATGCGCCAGGCCGTTGATGCCCTGTCGGACTGTCCGAAAAAATTCCTCCGGGTGTTGGATTTGGGCTGTGGTACCGGCATGGTGGCGGAAAGCTTCCTGGACAAGGCGGGCAATATCGACGGCGTCGATCTTTCTCCGAAGATGCTGGAAAGGGCCGAGGAAAAAGACATCTACGCCAACCTTTATCTCTCTGATGTGCTTGATTTTCTTGAAGGACCCGATTTGCGCCCCGCCGGGTACGACCTTATCGTGTCGGCTGATACCTTCGTTTATATTGGCAAGTTGGAGGGGATTTTCGCCGCAGTCCGCCGCGCCCTGTCTGATGGCGGGTTATTTGTTTTTTCGGTTGAACTCCTGGAAGAAGGCGATTTTAAACTTTTGCCTAGTGGCCGCTATTCTCAGAGCGACGCCTATATCAAAAAACTGGCGATGGAATTTGTGTTCGCTATTCTTTGCAATGACCTAGTCACAGTGCGGACTGAAGGGGGAACCCCCCTTCCAGGCCGGATATTCGTGGTACGGGCCGCCGTCTAATGGACGGCGTTGACCACTGTCATCGTAACATCGGCCTATGTCCGCTTTGGGTCATTAACGGACTCTTTTCGACTACCATCAAAATGTCCGCTTTTGGGGGTAAAGCGGACATCATCGGAGCCTTGTTGACGGAAATACCCCGACCAACCGTCGGACGGTTCAGCTTTGGTTTACGTCTGTTTATGGGTGCAAATTTTTTCATATATTTTTTCGAGGTTTGTTCGTTTTGTCAGAATTTGGTCTGCGAGAGAGCAAAACCGAATGTAGATCATGATATAGGGGGGTAATGGCGTGAAGGGGGGCGGGGGTAGGACCCGGATTAGCGGGAAAATACAGGCATAGTTAGGGTCAATTCCATGCCTGAAGCATGAGGATTTTGTAACCCACACAAGGTCAAGG
>JAZFSL010000240.1:0-2011 GCA_036446135.1 Rhodospirillales bacterium
AGCCCGCCGCGGTAACGGAGCCGCCCAATGGTGTCCTGGTCCGGCACCTCGGCGTTGAGCGGGACCGGCACAGCTTCGATGGCACTGGACTCGGCGGCGGCAAATTCCGGGGCCAACCACGCAGCCAGGCCGGCTAGGAGGCTGAGACACGCCAACAACCCGAACAGAAAACGTCCACCCATCATCAGACCTTTCTAGCATCTGTGCTGGTTCACCGATAGCCCGGGTCTGCCGGCCTCTCGAGAAATTTAATTACGGGAAAGGACGATCCGATAGAGTGGGCGCGCCTGGGAGAACTGCTTCCGCCTTCGGGCGAGGTTTCTTTTTGAATTGACAGGCTGGCGGGCCAGAAGCGTTGACATCCCCGTGGTCCGGGGTATAGTGCCGCCTCTCGCGCACAGGGTCATTGAAGTGCCTCATCGTGAGCAAGCTAACTAACGGAATTTAAACGGAATTAGAGGCGGAAATGTTCGCTGTTATACGCACCGGTGGAAAACAATACCGGGTTGCCAAAGACGATACGATTATTGTCGAAAAACTGCTGGGCGAGCCCGGCTCCATGGTCGAGTTGCCCGACGTCCTGATGATCGGCGGAGACGACAAGACGGCGAAGGTTGGCGCGCCCCTGGTCGACAAGGCAGCCGTATTCGCCGAAGTAGTGGAACAGTCTCGCGCTGATAAGATCATCGTGTTCAAGAAAAACCGCCGCAAGGGCTATCGCCGCACCAAGGGCCACCGCCAGAAACAGACGGTTTTGCGTATCTTGGATGTCAGCCCCACGGGCACCAAACCCAAGACTGGTGCCGCCAAAGCAGCGCCGAAAAAAGAAGAAAAAGCTCCGGTGAAAAAGGAAGCGAAGAAAGAGGCCGCGCCTAAGAAAGAAGCCAAGAAACCCGCAGCCAAGAAACCGGCGGCCAAGAAAACTGAGACCAAAGCTAAGGCCCCCGCGAAAAAGAAACCGGCGGCAAAGAAAAAGGCTTCTGCCAAGGGCAAGTCCAAGGAGTAGTTTGAGATGGCACATAAAAAAGCAGGCGGCAGTTCACGCAACGGTCGCGATACAGCTGGCAGACGTTTGGGCGTCAAAAAATTCGGCGGCGAATCCGTGATTGCCGGCAATATCATCATTCGCCAGCGTGGCACCAAGTACCATCCCGGTGAAAACGTCGGCATGGGCAAAGACCACACAATTTTCGCCACCACCGGCGGCAATGTGAAATTTCACCACAAGACCAAGGGCCGGGTGTTCGTAGCGGTGGAACCGACTGGCTGAAGATATTCAGCCGCCATTCCGCGCTTACATAAGCGCGTTCGTAAGGGGAATGGCCAGCCGTTCCCCTTTTTTTATTGTTGTAAGCGACTTTTTGTTAAGTGTTGATATGAAATTCCTGGATGAAACGAAAATCTTTGTCAAAAGCGGCGACGGCGGCAACGGCTGCGTCAGCTTCCGGCGTGAGAAAAACATCGAATTCGGCGGGCCCGACGGCGGCAACGGAGGGCGCGGTGGGGATGTCATCCTCGAAGGCGCGGAGGGGCTCAACACCCTGATCGATTTTCGCTACAAGCAACACATTAAGGGCGCGCGCGGCGAGGGCGGCATGGGCAAAAACCGTTCCGGCGCCAAGGGGGAAACCGCGCTCATTAAAATTCCCATCGGCACCCAGGTATTTGACGACGACAAGGAAACGTTGTTGGCCGATATCACCGAGGTCGGCCAACAGATTGTTATTGCCCGTGGCGGCGATGGCGGTCACGGCAACGCCCATTTCAAGTCTTCCACCAACCGCGCGCCCCGGCGTGCCGATGACGGCTATCCGGGCATGGAAATGTGGCTGTGGCTTAGGCTCAAGCTGATTGCCGACGCTGGCCTGGTGGGCTTGCCTAACGCCGGAAAATCGACGCTGCTGGCCGCCGTCAGCCGGGCGCATCCGAAAATCGGCGATTATCCCTTCACCACACTGCACCCCAACCTGGGCGTCGTCTATATTCATGGGGATGAATTCGTCATGGCCGA
>JAZFSL010000241.1:0-4668 GCA_036446135.1 Rhodospirillales bacterium
GTTCGATGACGACGACGGTGTTGCCCTGATCGACGAGCGCGTGCAGGACTTCCAACAGCTTGCGTACGTCTTCGAAATGCAGGCCCGTCGTTGGTTCGTCGAGAATATAAAACGTCTTGCCGGTGGCCCTGCGACTCAGTTCCTTGGCCAGCTTGACGCGCTGTGCCTCACCGCCGGATAACGTCGTCGCCTGTTGGCCCAGGTGGATGTAATCGAGCCCGACTTTTTGAAGCGTCACCATCTTGTCGCGGATCGATGGCACGGCTTTGAAGAAGATGGCAGCTTCTTCCACCGTCATGTCGAGGATGTCGGCGATGGACTTGCCGCGGAAATGGATTTCCAGGGTTTCTCTATTGTATCGCTGCCCCTTGCAGGTCTCGCAGGTGACGTAAACGTCGGGCAGGAAGTGCATCTCGATTTTTATCAAGCCGTCGCCCTGGCAGGCTTCGCAGCGCCCGCCCTTGACGTTGAAGGAAAAACGTCCCGGCTTGTAGCCGCGTTGCTTGGCTTCCGGCAGGCCGGCGAACCAGTCGCGGATCGGCGTGAAAGCGCCGGTATAAGTCGCCGGGTTGGAACGCGGCGTGCGGCCGATGGGGGACTGGTCGATATCGACGACCTTGTCGATCATCTCCATGCCTTCGATGGTGTCATGCTCGCCCGGGTGCAGGCGCGCCCCGTGCAGACGTCTGGCCAAGGCCTTGTAGAGCGTTTCGACCACCAGCGTCGATTTGCCGCCGCCCGATACGCCGGTGATACAAGTGAGGGTACCCAAGGGAAAATCGACATCCAGGTTATCGAGATTGTTGGCCCTGGCGCCTTTGACCGTCAGCTTGTGGGATTTGGTTTTAGGCTTGCGGCGGACTTTCGGCATGGGGACTTGATCTTTGCCGGTCAGATAGCGCCCGGTCAGGCTTTTGGGCTCAGTCATGATATCCTTGGCGGTGCCGCAGGCAACGACCTCGCCACCGTGGATACCGGCGCCGGGTCCCATGTCGATCAGGTAATCGGCCGTGGTGATGGCTTCTTCGTCGTGCTCGACGACAATCACCGTGTTGCCGAGGTCGCGCAGCCGCACCAAGGTCTTGAGCAGGCGCGCGTTATCGCGCTGGTGCAGGCCGATGGAAGGCTCGTCCAAAACGTACAAGACGCCGGTCAGGCCCGATCCGATCTGGGATGCGAGGCGGATGCGCTGGCTTTCGCCGCCCGACAGGGTGCCTGATGCCCTGGATAAAGTCAGGTATTCCAGCCCGACATTTTTCAGGAACCCCAGCCGTTCGTCGATTTCGCGCAAAATCCGCCGGGCGATTTCGCGCTGTTGCTTCCCGAGCTGGCTATCCAGCCCGGAAAACCAGCTATAGGCTTGATCGATGGACATATCGGCGACTTCGGAAATGTGCAGGCCGGCGATTTTAACCGCCAGGGCTTGCGGTTTCAGCCGGTGGCCGTTGCAGCTGCCGCATTCGGTGACGGTCTGATAGCGGCCAAGCTCGTCGCGCACCCATGACGAATCCGTTTCCCGCCAGCGCCGCTCCATGTTGGGGATGACGCCTTCGAAGGGCTTGGTGATTTCATAGGCCTTGTGGCCGTCGTGGTAGCTCATGGTGACGTCTTCGGCGCCGGAACCAAAAAGGATCATTTCCCGGGTTTTCCTGGCCATTTTGCCGAACGGCTGGTCCAGGTCGAGGCCGAAATGCGCCGCCAGGCTGGCCAATGTTTGGTCGTAATAGCGCGACGACGAATTCGCCCACGGCGTGATGGCGCCGGCGTTCATCGACTGCCGGTCGTCGGCAACGACCAGATCGGGATCAAAATACATCTCCGTGCCAAGTCCGTCGCAGGCCGGACAGGCGCCAAACGGATTGTTGAAGGAAAACAGGCGCGGTTCGATCTCCTCAATGGTGAAGCCGGACACCGGGCAGGCGAACTTGGCGGAAAAAACGATGCGGCCTTCTGGTATGTGGTCTTGGATGCCTCTTTTCTTTTCCCTCTCCGAGCTTCGCTCGTCCTCTCTTTTTGTGTTATTTTCTTTTTTCGACCCGGTGTCGGCCTCATCAACAAAAGCAATACCGTCGGCGAGGTTCAAGGCGGTCTCGAAACTGTCCGCCAGACGCTGTTTCAGTCCCTCGCGGATTACTAGTCGGTCGACGACGACCTCGATATCGTGCTTGAACTTTTTGTCTAGCTTGGGCGCATCTTCGATGTCGTAGAGCCCCCCGTCGATGCGGACGCGCTGGAACCCTCGCTTGGCCAGCAATTGTAAGTCTTTTTTGTATTCGCCCTTGCGGCCGCGAACAATGGGCGCCAGCAGGTAAATGCGCGCGCCTTCTTGCATGGCCATCACCCGGTCGACCATCTGGCTGACCGTCTGGCTTTCGATGGGCTTGCCTGTTGCCGGTGAATGGGGAACGCCGATCCGGGCGAACATCAGACGCATGTAGTCGTAAATTTCAGTCACCGTGCCGACGGTGGAGCGAGGATTGCGCGATGTCGTTTTCTGTTCAATAGAGATCGCCGGCGACAATCCCTCGATGGTGTCGACGTCAGGCTTTTGCATCAGTTCCAGGAACTGGCGCGCATAGGCCGACAGGCTCTCGACATAGCGCCGTTGGCCTTCCGCGTAGATGGTGTCGAAGGCGAGGCTGGACTTGCCGGAACCGGAAAGCCCGGTAATTACCGTCAGGCGGTCGCGGGGGATTTCCACGTCGACGTTTTGCAGGTTGTGCTCGCGCGCCCCCAGTATCTTGATTTTATGTTGCATGAGTCCTTTTTGTCCCTGTCCGCGCCTCTTGGTCCGGTGGTTGTTTCGGAGTGAAAAGAAGCACCCCGCAAACCCCCAGATTTATATGGCCAGTGGGCAGTAGTAAAGGGCAGGAAAAATGACGGGAGAACTTGGGAAGATTTTAGGTGACGGCTTTGACGGTGTCGGAAATGCTGACCATGACCGCCCATTGCCTAACGGAATTAACGAAAATCGCAGCATAGCGCATGAGTTACCCCACCTACGATCTATGAGTTGAGTGATTGTGGGGGATGGTCAATAAAAAATAAACGCCTCTTATGGGTTCCCCGGATGGATTCCCCGGGAGCACCGTATGTTCTCTAAATGTTCTTGACAAAAAGAGCGGTTCGGGCAACCATTCTATCTGCGGCTTTGGTTTTATCCAGAACGAAGGCGGGTTATCCCCAGTTTCCACTGTTACTGCTACTGGCGGAGAGGCGCCAGCCTCTTTAAGGTGCCAGGAATTAGTTAGTAAATTTTTAGAACGGAGTTCTCATGGCAGGGTCAATCAACAAGGTCATTTTGGTCGGCAATCTGGGGCGTGATCCTGAGGTCCGCTTTTCCCAGAACGGCACGAAAATCGTCAATTTTTCCGTCGCCACCTCGGAAAACTGGAAAGATAAGCAGACCGGCGAGCGCAAGGAAAAGACGGAATGGCACCGGGTCGTCCTTTTTAACGAACACCTTGCCGATATTGCCGAAAAGTACCTTAAAAAGGGCTCGAAAGTTTATATCGAAGGAGCCCTGCAAA
Organism: Rhodospirillales bacterium; assembly: GCA_036446135.1. Taxonomy (GTDB): domain Bacteria; phylum Pseudomonadota; class Alphaproteobacteria; order Rhodospirillales; family Casp-alpha2; genus Casp-alpha2. The sequence goes on from JAZFSL010000241.1 coordinate 3,531, forward strand.
CCCGGAAGTGGACCGGTAACGACGGTAACGAACGCTATTCCACCGAAGTCGTTTTGCAGCGTTACCGCGGAGAATTGACCATGTTAGACGGCCGTAGCAGCGGCGGTGACAGTATGGGTTCGTCCAGCGAGCCCCCCGATTGGAATGAAGCCAATAATGGCGCCGGTAACGAGGGCGGCAACGGGTCTTCTGGTGGCGCCGGCACACCGCCGGGCGGCGACCTGGACGATGAAATTCCTTTTTAGTTTTCTCCCAAGTTGAATGCAATTTTTCTTTTTTCTTCAATATCCTAGGCGAATAAACATTCCCCATTTCCGGAGAATCCGTTACCCTTGGAAACAATAAGTGGGCGCGGATCAAAATCTCCGGTTTTTTGCTGCGGCTGTGCTTCATTGGCTTTGCTTACCATTTTCTTTTTGGCCCTGCCCCTGTTTTCCGGGGGCTACGGCGGAACCCACTTCCTCCCTGAGAGAGTTCTCAGGGGCTAAAAAAGTCTCAAAGTTACGTTGAAATCGGGCCAGTTTTAGCCCTGCATCCGGTTGTTTACAGGTGCGAAAAATGGTACCTTTTACCGTCCTGGGGGAAGCTTGGGACCGGCCCGGGCGCGGGTCCAATAAGCGCTTGAAATAACAGGATAATCTTTTGACATCTCCTTCTGACTCCAGCCCCCCTGCGGCTCCCGATTCTGACATTACGCCGGTCTCTATAGAAGACGAAATGAAGTCGTCTTATCTCGATTACGCCATGAGCGTCATCGTGTCGCGTGCGCTGCCCGATGTGCGCGACGGATTGAAGCCGGTGCACCGTCGAATTCTCTATTCCATGAAGGAAAACGGCTACGAAGCCGGCAAGCCGTTCCGCAAATCGGCGCGCATCGTCGGTGACGTCATGGGCAAGTATCACCCGCACGGCGATCAGGCCATTTATGACGCCATGGTGCGCATGGCGCAGAGCTTTTCCCTGCGCCTGATGTTGGTGGACGGGCAGGGTAACTTCGGCTCCATGGATGGCGACCGGGCGGCAGCCATGCGCTATACCGAAGCCCGCATGACCAAGGCGGCGCAGGCGCTGCTAGAAGACATCGACAAGGAAACCGTCGATTTCAGGCCCAACTATGACGAAACGGTGCAGGAACCTA
>JAZFSL010000242.1:0-3160 GCA_036446135.1 Rhodospirillales bacterium
TTTCTGGCCCTCAATCCGGCCGGCGACGTGCCGGTGCTGGTTGAGGCCGATGGTGCTGCGCTGTCGGGCAGTGACGCCATTTGCGAGTTTCTTGACGAAGTCCATCCCGACCCCTCCCTGTATGGCAGCCAAGCCCTCGGCCGGGCCGAGGTCAGGCGTCTGGTGCATTGGTTCGATGACAAGTTCAACTCCGAAGTGACGGAAAATCTGGTCGGCGAAAAACTGGTTAAACGGATGCGCGGCCTGGGCGCACCAAAATCCAAGGCCGTCCGCGCCGGTCACGCCAATATTCATCACCATCTGGATTACATCGGCTATCTCTGTGAGCGCCGGACGTGGCTCGGGGGGGGTAATTTTTCACTGGCCGACATCGCCGCCGCCGCCCATCTGTCGGCGGTTGATTATCTCGGCGATGTGCCCTGGCACGAACACGCTGAGGCCAAGGACTGGTACGCCAGGGTTAAATCCCGGCCCAGTTTTCGGGCTTTGTTGCAAGATAATATCCCTGGTGCACCGCCGCAAAAGCACTACGCCAATCTGGATTTTTAGGCTCTTAATTAGTTGTCGGGCTTGACGTCCATATTTTCCAGGTTCTGGCGTGCGGCAGTGGCGGCGGGGCTGCCCGGCGAAATGCTCAACACCTTCAGCCAGTCCTGGCGGGCATTTTTATTGTCGCCCTTGAGGCGCTTCAGAATGCCGCGCTCCAGCAGGGCCTCGATATGATTGGACCGGAGCGCCAGGGCCCGGTCCACATCGGCCAGCGCGAGGTCCGGCTTGCCGAGAAAACGGTTGGTGGTGGCCCGGAAAACGAAGGCGTCGGGCCGGCGGTTTTCCTGTTCGATGGACTTGTTGAGGTCGGCCAGGGCGGCGTCATAATTTTTTTGCCCAGCCCTGGCTTGAGCGCGGTCGACGAGCAGGGCGCTATCGTGGGGGGTTAGTTTCAGGGCTGCACTGAGCACCGCCTCGGCGCGTGCTGGTTGGTCCGCCAGCAGCCAGGCCTGTGCCGAATGGGCCAGCAGACCTGCCTTGACCGTTCCGTCCTCCCTGGCTTTTTTGGCCAGGGTTTCCAGCCGCCCAGCCGCTTCGCGGTACTGGCCAAGCCCGATCAGCGACGTCGCCAGGCAGTGCTCCGCCGCGTTGCCGCCACCGAGCCCGCGCCAGCCCAGCGCCGCATCAAACCCTTGCTGCGGGTTTTTCCGAGCCAGCGTCATGCAGTCGTTATATTGCCGGGCCGGGTTAGTTCCCTGGGCTTGCAGGGGATTCCAGGGGAGAAGAAGGAAAAAAAGCAGCGCCGGGATGATCTTCAAGACCCCGGTGTTTTTCAGGTTCTTGGGCCGGACCCCGTTGATGACTTCTTTGATTGCGGCCAGGGTGTCGCGCTCTACCCGCTCGAATGCTTCTTTTGTCCACCAGGCGAAGTGCGGCGTCAGGATGACATTGTCGCGGCCAAAAAGCGGATAATCCGGGGCCAAGGGCTCGTCGGCAAATACATCGAAGGCGGCGCCGGCGATCAGTTTGCCGTCGATGGCCCGGATTAGCGCCTCTTCATCGACAATGGCGCCCCTGGAGACATCGATCAAATAGGCCGTCTTCTTCATTTTCCGCAATGCAGCCTCGTTGATAAGCCCCGTCGTCTCGGGTGTCAGAACGCAATGGATTGAGATAAAATCGGATTGTTCCAGCAAGGCATCCAGATTGACAAATTCGACGCCGTATTCACTGACCGACCCAGGCTCGACGTATGGGTCCGATGTCAGCACGTTCATGCCAAAACCCTGGCAGCGGGGCGCCATGGACCGGCCAATCCGACCAAAACCGACAAGGCCGATAGTCTTGCCCGAAAGGTCCATGCCGAAAAGCTCTGCCACTGGCCAAACCCAGGCCTTTTCACGCATTGTCCGCTCGATGGCCGGCAGCCTTCTGGCCAGGCTGATCATCAGGGAAAAGGCATGATCAGCAATCGTATCGGGGCCGTAATCGGGGCAGTTGACGACCATGACGCCGTTTTTGGTCGCGGCATCAATGTCGATGGCGTCTGTGCCGACGCCATATTTGACGATGCCCTTGAGGTTTTTAGCGGCATTGATGACCTTGGCGGTGATGTTGGTGTAACATGTCAAAATCAGGTTGGCGTCAATCGCCGCGCGCGCCAATTCATCTTCGTCATAACTTTCGATCGTCACCACGTCGGCGATTGGGCTCAATTCATCCAGGTATTGCTCGATGATAAAAAGCTCGGCGTCGGTGCGGAGAATTTTGGCTTTCACACGCGTCTCCTCGTTTTGTGCCTTGCCAGCACACATATAACCGATAATAACCACCAAATCGAATGGACGCGAAACAGGATTGAAGCGCTTCAAGGCTCACACCATGGCTAATGCCAATTTCCGCCCACGTCTGTTTTGCTTTGGCATGGGCTATAGCGCATCCCGACTGGCCAGAAAGCTGGCGGATCAGGGCTGGGATATTGCCGGCACGTGCCGGTCTGCGGAAGGCGAAGCTGAATTACGCAAGCAGGGCTTCGACATCTTTCTGTTTGATGGCGCCCGCCCGCTTGAAGATGCCGAAACAGCTCTCAAAGGAACGACGCATTTACTGAATTCCGTGCCGCCTGACGACACCGACCCGGTGCTGGCGTTGCACCGGCAAGACGTCATCGACATCGATGGTCTTCGCTGGGCCGGCTACCTTTCAACTACCGGCGTTTATGGCGATACAGGCGGGGGCGTCGTCAATGAGACAGCAACCCCGAACCCGACCTCGGAACGCGGCCTTCGACGCGTTCGGGCGGAAGAAGGCTGGCTTGGCCTGCACCGGAATCACGGCTTGCCGGTGCATATTTTCCGTCTGCCGGGGATTTACGGACCGGGGCGCAGCGCCCTGGACCAGGTGCGTGCCGGCCGGGCGCGCCGGATACTTAAACTCGGCCACCTGTTTTCCCGCATCCATGTTGATGATATCGGCAATGTCGTTAAGGCATCCATGGCCCTGCCCCATCCCGGTGCCATCTATAATGTGGCCGATGACGAGTCGGCGTCGCCTGCTGACGTCACCGGGTTCGCCTGCGAAATTTTGGGCGCGGCACCACTGCCGGTTATCGCTTTTGAGGAAGCGGCCAAGGACATGTCGCCCATGGGTTTAAGTTTTTGGCAGGACAACC
>JAZFSL010000243.1:0-2728 GCA_036446135.1 Rhodospirillales bacterium
CCGCCCTAGCGTTTGCGACCTGAATACTGCATCCAACAGCGATGATCACCGGATACGGGAACTTCAAAGTGACGTATGATGTTCAACTGGCTTGGTTCCAGGATGTCGCTTATGGCTATTAGCGGACTCTTTGCCACACCCTGAATTATGTCCGCTTTACCCCCAAAAGCGGACATCTGATCAGATATTAATGATTTAATTTTGAGAAAGCCTCTGAATGTCCGCTTTCGGGGTAATAACGGACATTAAATCGCATGCCCTAAAATGTCCGCTAATAGCCATAAGCGGACATTTAGATAGCGTCGACGACGATGACAATGTCTATCGTGATCACGTTCATGACCGCCGCTCAGCTACCACTTTCTGGTAAAGGCCACCAAAATAGGCCTCCTTGCGCCAATGAAAACAGCCCGAATCAGTCGCAAAATCAGCAACCCCGTTCCGCAACAGGCTCTTGGCAAACGGCTCCAGTGCGTCGAACACCCTGGACATCACCCAGCCGAGTGGGTGCCACGGAGGCGGCTGGTGGTAATCGACGAAGACCACCCGCCCCCCCGGTTTGACGACGCCCAAGAGCGCATCAACAACGGCACCCTTATAGTCGTCAGGAATCTCGTGAAGTAGGAAGTAGCAACTGACCGCGTCATACGGACCACCGCCGGGATCGCGGGCGTCGGCTCGGCGGACTCGTGCCCAGGGGTATGGAGCCAACTTCTCGCGGCAACGGGTGACTTGAATAGGAGCGATGTCGACGACCTCGAGGCACCCGCTGGGGCCCACAAGTCTGGCCAAGTTCGGAATAATACTGCCGTAGACGTGGGATACCTGCAACACGTTCACGCCCGGCCGGAGCTCGTTCAACACCGCGCGGCCGAGACGCCCGCTGTTTCCCCACAGGATTGCCGAGACTACAAGGTCTCGGTCCAAGAGCTGCACGTTACGGGGGTTAAGATAGGCCCAAGCATAGATCTCTTGAAGGTAGGTAGGCATAGCGATCGCAGGGGCTTCGAGGAACAATTTGCCGTCATCGGGCGGAGTCATTACTTGTTCCCAGCGCTATCGAGAAAGCTTTGCCGGGGCTCGATTTCCTCGTGGACTAGGTTGTAATGGCAATCGATGCAGGTCATGTCCTCATCCAGCGCTATCTGGTGCTGGCGTTGGCCGCGTTTGCGTTTCGGTTTGATCGAGGCCTCTTTGTGACATTCGCGGCATGTGACACTGTCGTTGTCACGGAACCAGTCGCGCACCGCATAGGCCAGCCTCGGCCTTTCCGCCTTCCAAACTTTGGGGTCGTTGTAATCAAAGGTGAACTCCCCCCAAAGGTCCTCAGCGCCTTTAACGACATGAATATAGGTGGCGGGGATCAGCCCCTTGGGAATGTGACAGTCGGCGCACCCGGCGCGCACGCCGCTGGTTCTCATCTGGTGGCTTGATGTCTTGTAGGTTTCCGACTCGGCGATATAGACCTGCGTGAGATGGCATAAGGTGCAAAATTTGTCTGTCGATGTCAGCCGGTCCATTTCCTCGAGGCCAAGGGCCGCGATCAATCCGGCAATACCGCCGATAACAAAGGTGACAACTGTCGTTTTCTTAAAAAACGATAACCCCATTTCATATTTCCCGGTTTCTGACGGGTATCACTTGATGAAAACAGCCGTGATCTCGGCTTTTTTGCCGATACCCAGCGTTAACGGGAACGATACCTGATGGAAGCGGGTGGTGACGTTGTCGTCATGGATGGCCAAACCGACCGTATAGACGCCACCGACTTTCATGATCTTGTCGTCGGCCGGATGGCCTGTATCCAACTTGCGCCGGAATACAACGGTATAGGTTCCGTCCTTCCAGGTCCCCTTGGCGCTATCGTTGTCGCCGGCGGACCCCTGGGTCTTGGTCGTCAGCAGCCGGCCGGGAAGGATATCGCCCTTCTTCAAGCCGGCCTTGGCATCATAGGGCTTGGAGTTAAAGCCCTGGATGATGGCCGTCGCCTTCGCCGGGTTGGTCAGGTCGGCTTCGCTTAAGGCAACGGAGCCGTTCTTCGCCGGATCAAACATGAACTTGGGCGTCATCGTCTTCTTGTTCATGTTCCAGCCGAACATTTTCTTGCCCGCATCAAAGATGCGGTATTGCAGGACGTACCCGTCATCGGCCATGCCAACGGGGTTGGATCTGGCGACGCGCCATTGCATCAGGTCGGCAAATCCGCCCGCCGCCTTGATCTTGGCGATTTCTGCCGGGGTCTTGGTCTTGTCCCAACTGGCGTTTGCGTTGGTCCTAGATGCTGGCAGATATTTACGAACGTCGCTTTTCTTCAGAACCTTGCCTAGATAAGGGTGCGCCTTGACCTGATCCTTGGTCAGGTTAGGCGGCATATCGCGCATTCCGTCGTGACAGGTAAGCCAGCAGCCTTGTTCCTTGAACCCAGGCACCGTTCCGTCATCAATCATGATGGCCAGGCGATCTTCGTACATCGGTGGCTGCTTACCGCTTCGGACCTTGCTATTGGCCCGGTGGCTGCCATACCACTGCCACTTCTTGCCGTCGTAACGAACCATGTTGTGCATGCGGCCTTCACGGTTCATCTGTGATTTCCACTGCATGCGGAGATAAAGATACGTGTCGTCATGGGCCGCCTGGACGGCCAGGTCCTTGGTTCCCTGCTTGCCGGGAATGGGGTCGGGTTCCAGCTTCTTGCCGCCAACGATCAAATTGCCCATGTCGGCTTCTT
>JAZFSL010000244.1:0-7707 GCA_036446135.1 Rhodospirillales bacterium
CCCCTCAAGGCATAGGTTTGTCTGAAACCCTATGGAATGGCGCGCACTTTATGGAGGCAGGGGTTTTAAGTCAAGTGCCGGTTTGGGCCTTTTGGGGACAAAAAAACAGCGCCGTTTTCACCCTGCTCGCTTGAAAATATCAGCGAAGCGGATTAAATTAAAAATTGTGAATAAATATAAACAATGCTTATAGTTGAAATTAGTTATCCAAATTGACCATGCCATATCCGTATTATGACAGCTGATAAAAGCACCGGCTCGCCGATGAAGGCCCTCGACAGGCATGCCGGTCTCTGCTTGGCCAACCGACGCCAGGAACTGGGTCTGGCCGCCAAGGCGCTGGATCAGGTGCTTGAGGTTTCCCCCAGTAGCGCCGCTCGCCTGGAAACCGGCGAACGCAGCATGACGGCCGCGCAGTTACTGACGTTGAGTGGAATTTTGGCTGTCCCGGTGGATTATTTTTTCGAAGGCTCGCCGGATTTTGGCTCCGCAAGTGGTGTTGTACCGGCGCCTGAGATAGTCAGGGAGATCAAGCAATTCCTGGCCGAACTTTTGCGGATCACAGATACAAGGGTGCAGCGCGATATTTTGGCGCTAGCCAGGGCGGCGGGCAATCGGGGGCCTTTATCCTAAAATATATAAATTGTTTTATTACAGATGGTTAAAGAATTTATATATCTTAAGAAATAGCCTTGGGATTTGCCTGAATTTGTCTCCTGCCTTTACAATCACGCATGGACTATCAACAGATTGTGGACGCGGTTGGGAAAACCGGGCTTGCCGTGCGGGGCGGGTTTCGGCCATTGGGAGTCGAAGAGAAAGAAGAGATTCCCGGCGGCAAAAAAACCGGCGGGACGACCGTCATCCTTCTCGGCAATGCCGGTCCTGCTATGTGGTCGGCCTTTGTCGCCAGCGTGCCGGAAATTCGGCGCCAAGAGGCGGACAACCCTCTCGATGACTGGACCAGGAAGGTTGTGGACGCGGTTGCTGCCGATTTGCAATGCCGGGCGCTGTATCCTTTTGACGGCCCTGACTATCTGCCGTTCCAACGCTGGGCCTTGCGTGCCGGCAACGTCTTTGCTTCGCCCATCGGTCCGCTCATTCATACGCAATACGGCCTCTGGCATGCGTATCGTGGGGCGTTGGTCTTTGATGGCCAGCTCGATTTTCCCGAACTGCCGGGACTGCCCAGCCCCTGTGTAACGTGCCAGGACAAGCCCTGTCTTGCGGCTTGTCCCGCCGGGGCGTTTCCGGCGCCAGGGGACTACGATGTCGCTGCTTGCGCTGGTCATTTAGGGTCTGAGGCCGGAGAACCCTGCATGAGTGGCGGGTGTCTAGCGCGCCGCGCTTGTCCCATCGGCACCGAATTCACCTATCCACTCCGCCATGCCCGGTTCCATATGCAGCGGTTTTTGAAATCCCAGGCCGGGGCCTAAAGACGCGAAAGCTGTTTACACGCAGGTAATTCCCGACATATTACACGCACTATGAGCAATCTGGCGTTTATAAAAATGCATGGCCTCGGCAATGACTTCATTGTCCTGGATGCCCGCGACGGGGGACTCGACCTCGGCGCTGAGGGCGCGCGCGTGCTCAGCGACCGGCGCCGGGGTATCGGCTGCGACCAGATCCTGATCATGGAAGCGGCGGCGAACGAGCAAGCTGACATATTTATGCGCATCCTCAACGCCGACGGCACCGAGGCTGAAGCCTGCGGCAACGGAACCCGCTGCGTCGCCCAATTGGTAATGGCGGAAACCGGGCGCGATGCAGTAAGCATCGAAACCCGGGCGGGCGTGCTGAAAGCCAACATTGCGGCGGGCAGTCTCGTATCCGTCGATATGGGGCCGGCCAAACTGGATTGGCAGGAGATACCGCTGGCCCGCGAGATGGATACACTCAACTTGGAAATTTCCGCCGGTCCGCTTTCCGTTCCCGTCGGCGTCAATATAGGCAACCCGCATGCGGTCTTTTTTGTCGATGACGCCGAGATCATCCCCCTGGAAGACATTGGCCCGATAATTGAAAATGACCCTTTGTTCCCGGAGAAGACCAACGTCGAGGCGGCGCAAGTGCTCGACGACGGCTCTATCCGTCTACGCGTCTGGGAACGGGGCGTCGGCATCACCCAGGCTTGCGGGTCCGGGGCGTGTGCGACACTGGTCGCGGCGAGCCGGCGTGGCCTCGTCGGACGCCGCGCCACCATTCACCTTGATGGCGGTGATCTTGATATTACCTGGGCAGACGACGACCACGTCATCATGACCGGCCCGGTGGCGACCAGTTTCTCCGGTGTCGTTGACCTGTCGGAATTGGTGCGCCGATGAAAAACCCCCATATTCCGACCCGGGTCGTCACCTTGGGCTGCCGTTTGAACACGTTTGAGTCCGAGGTCATGCGCGGCCTTGGAACTGACGGCGGACTTGAAGACACTATCATCGTCAACACTTGCGCCGTCACCCGCGAGGCCGAGCGTCAGGCGCGCCAGACGGTGCGCAAGCTGGCGCGGGAAAACCCTGACGCGAAAATTATCGTCACCGGCTGCGCCGCCCAGGTAAACCCCGATGCCTTCGCCGCCATGCCCGAGGTCACGCGTGTGCTCGGCAACGAGGAAAAGCTCAACCCCACGACGCTGTTGGGGGATGGCCCGTCGGTGCAGGTCGCCGATATCATGGCAGTGCGTGAAACCGCGCCGCACCTGATCAGCGGCCTGGAAGGGCGGACCCGCGCCCTGGTGCAAATTCAGCAGGGCTGCGATCACCGCTGCACCTACTGCATCATCCCCTTTGCCCGTGGCCCCAATCGCTCGCTCAGCCCCGATGCCATTGCGGCGCAAATACAAACACTGGTTGGCGGGGGTTATCTTGAAGTTGTCCTCACCGGCGTCGATATTTGCTCTTATGGCGCCGATTTACCGGGCACACCGGGATTGGCGAGCTTGGTGGAAACGATATTGCAACAAGCGCCGGACCTGAAACGCCTGCGCCTGTCGACCCTCGACCCGGCGGCGCTGGACGATCAATTGTTGCGCCTGTTCGCCGATGAAGAACGCCTGATGCCGCACCTGCATCTCAGCCTGCAAGCCATGGACGACATGATCTTGAAGCGCATGAAACGCCGCCATCTTCGCCAGGATGTCTTCGACTTGATGGCGCGGGCCAGGAAAGCCCGGCCCGATGTTGTTTTTGGCGCCGATCTGATCGCCGGTTTCCCGACGGAAACGGGAGCGATGTTCGAGAACACGCTTTCCGCCGTTAGCGAACTGGGTCTGACGTATCTTCACGTCTTTCCCTACTCGCCGCGTCCGGGAACCCCCGCCGCCGATATGCCGAACGTGCCGGGGGACGTGCGCAAGACCCGCGCCCAATTGCTCCGCAACGCCGGCGATGAAGGGTTAAAGCGATTTATGGAAAGCCGCACCGGGACCACGGCACAAGTGCTGGTGGAGAAGAACCGACAAGGTTTAAGCCAGCACTATGCCCCCGTCCGCCTGAATTTTGATAGCCTCCCCGGAGCCATTATCGAGGCCCGGATTACGGGGCTCAGCGATGGCTGTTTGTTGGCAGGGCGCGCCACATGAGCAACTGGCTGGACCGTATGCGCCAGGGGCTGGGGAGTTCGTCGGCAAAACTAACAGGCGGCATTTCTGAACTATTCACCAAGCGCAAGCTGGACCAAGAGGCCTTGGATGAATTCGAAGGTGTGCTCATTAGCGCCGACCTGGGCGTTGCCACCGCAGCCCAGTTAAAAAGCCATCTCGCCCGACATCGGCTCGATAAAGAAGTCACGCCCGATGAGGTTAAAACCCTGCTCGCCAATGAAATCGGCCTGATGCTGGACAAGGTGGCCCGGCCGTTGGTCATTGATCAAAGCGCCCGCCCCTTTGTCGTTCTGGTATGCGGCGTCAACGGCAGTGGCAAGACGACGACAATCGCCAAGCTGGCCAACCAGTGGCGGCAACAAGGCCACTCGGTCATGATGGCCGCCGGGGATACCTTTCGTGCGGCGGCGATCGAACAATTGCAAATTTGGGGTGACCGCGTCGGTTGCCCCGTGGTGGCGGCCGAGTTGGGGTCAGACGCGGCGGGGCTGGTGTTCGAGGCGATGGAGCGCGCACAGGCCGAACCGGCGGATATATTACTCATCGACACCGCCGGCCGTCTGCAGAACCGCAAGGATTTAATGGCGGAGCTTGAGAAAATCGTCCGCGTCATCCGCAAAAAAAATGACACCGCGCCGCATGCGGTCTTGCTGGTGATGGACGCCACCATCGGCCAGAACGCCCACAGCCAGGTCGAGACGTTCAAGGAAATGGTCGATGTCACGGGGTTGGTGGTGACCAAGCTGGATGGCTCGGCGCGGGGCGGCGTTGTCGTCGCCTTGGCGGAAAAATTCGGGCTTCCCGTGCATGCCATCGGCGTCGGCGAGAAAATTGACGACATGCGCCCCTTTGATGCCTGCCAATTCGCCCGTTCTTTGCTCGGTCTCGAAAATTAAGGCTTAATCCAGCGCGCCTAACACCGCATCGGTTTCCCGGACCAGGGCTTGTAGTAGTTCGGCTGCCGGTAGCGCTTTCGACAGCGCCGCCGATTGCCCCGACCACAGCGACATAAAATCGCCCTTGCCGGCCTCGGCGCTGGCTTTGCGCAGGGGGCCGGTCAGAGTATTGAGGATCGGAAAATCAGGCAAGCTTCCTTCTTTCCCTGCCATTTCCTTGAGATACCTGTTTTCAAGTCCCCGCGCCGGGCGACCGGAAAAGGCGCTGGTCAGGCGCGTTTCGTCGTCCCGCGCGTTCATCAACGCGTCTCGGTATACGGTGTGCGCCGCCGATTCCGGGCAGGTCAGAAACGCCGTGCCTATTTGTACGCCGCTGGCGCCCAGCGCCAGCGCGGCGGCAATGCCGCGCCCGTCCGCGATGCCGCCGGCGGCGATGACCGGCAGGCTGACGGCGTCTACGACCTGCGGCACCAACGACATCGTGCCGACATTGCCGGCTTCGTAGGGCGGCGCAAAGGTGCCCCGGTGGCCACCGGCTTCAAATCCTTGGGCGACAATGGCGTCGCACCCGGCGGCTTCCAGCTTTTTGGCTTCGCTGACGGTGGTTGCCGAGCTCAGGATTACGGCGCCCATGTCTTTGATTGCCCGCATGACGTCATCAGCCGGCACCCCGAAATGAAAACTGACAACGGGTGGGGCGGCGTCCAGCACGGCGTCCAGTTGCGCCTGATCAAAACTAGGACTGGACGGCAGTGCGGTCGGAACCTCACCCAAACCGAATTCTTCGTAATAGGGTTGCAATTCTTTTCGGGTGGCTTCGCCTCTTTTTTCGTCGATGACGGGTTCCTGGTGAACAAAAAAATTAAGGTTATAAGTGCCATTGGTGGTGGACCGCATGGTCCGGCATTCGCTGTCAATCTGGGCGGCGTCATAAAAGGCGCAACCCAGCGAGCCGAGGCCGCCCGCGTTGGTGACGGCGGCGGCCAGTTCGGGCGTCGTCGATCCCGCCATCGGAGCCTGGATGATGGGAACCTCGAGGCCGAGAATTTCGGTCAGTTTGTTGGATTTCCAACTCACAAAGGGGCTCCTTTTTCGGAGTGGCGGGTATCAAGCGGTGGGAAAGTCTGGCACTGGCGAAGCGTTTTTGCAACGACCTAAAAAGAGACAAAGATCACGGTGATTTGAATGGGAAAAGCTCGGAAAATTATTGATTTTTGGAGCTTTAAGAGATATATCATAGGTGACTTGAAGCGACGTTGTCTGGTCGTTTTGAAAGGGTTTCCGTCATGAAAATAGCCCGCACTTTATTCACTGCCGCTTCCTGGTTCGTCTTCGCCGGTGCGTTGTCGTCCTGTGCCGGGCTTCCTTATGCGTTGCCGGGGGAACGGGCTGCCGAACTGCCGGTCTCTGACGGGCTGGTGGAGTTTCGCGCCGACGCCGTTGGCGACAAAGCGGCTAAACGCATCCAGTATTCGGATAACGAACAGCGGGTCGATTACGCTCTGTTCAAGGGCGCCGGTGGGCAAAAAGCATCCCAGGCTGAATTCGTCTATATGGAAGTCCCGTACAACACCTGGACGGCCTTCAATTATCCCTTCACCATCCGCGACAAGGTGGAAGCCTGGAATCTATCCAAGGGCCAGCCGGCGGCCTGGGAAAAGCCCCGGTTTTTGAGCACCCGCATGGGCGAGGTTTTTCTCCGGCCTTATCAGTTGACGACGCTGGGGCGTCAGTGCTTTGGCGTTTCCGGTGAATGGGATATGGCTGGCGAAGACCCCGAACTGCGCTATACCCGTATCTTGTTCGGCTATTTTTGCGCCCGGCCCGGCAAGGCCATGAGCATTGATGAAATGGTCGCTTTGGCGGACAAGATCGGGGTCAGGGGCGTTTCTGAACACGCCGTCGATTTTGCTGATGTGGTGTGGAACTTCCACCAGGATGTGGCGCAGAATTTCAAGGGCAGGGCAGGGACGCTAAAAGCCATCGAACTGGCTCAGGGAATTAACAGGGAAGCCGGGGGGAAGATGGGAATTTCGGAATTTCCCTTCCGCTACGCCGAACAATACGACCCCGGCGGCGACCGCCCTGATTTACCTTGATCTTCATATGCGGATGTTGAGGTAAAACCCGCGTGGCACGTTGTCGCGCAGCGGCTGGTCTTTGCTCAGAATCCTGTTCAGCCGTTTCAGGCCGTTCAGTTCTTCGGGCGTCGAGTCTTGGGTCACCGAGGCGGCGCGCGCATTGACTTCGCGTGCCTGCTCAGAGCGATAAACGCTGGGCCGTTTTGCAATCGGTTCCGCGTTTGTTTTTGATATTCCTACCCCGTCCATCATGACTTCAAGGTAGGTTGAAAAGGTTAACGGAATCTCAAAATAGGAAGGGGCCAGGAAGAATTATTTTAGGTTGCCTCTGTTGGCGGGGTATAGAAGTGTGGTCCGCCTCCTTCACGGTAGCGTTGCAAGGCCCAGGTAATGGATGGGAACGCCATGTCGTCCCATGGAAGCACATCCCAGGAAAGCAGTCGGGCATCTTCGCTTTCCAGCCCGGGGGCATGGTCGGGCGAGGTCATGCGGCCCAGATGGACGACGTAAATCTGGCTGATGTGGGGGATCTCATAAATCCCGATCAGTCCGTCAATGTTGATCTTCGCCCGGGCTTCTTCCCAGGTCTCACGCCGGGGGCCTTCCTGCGTCGTCTCGTTCAGTTCCAGGTATCCCGCCGGCACCGTCCAGAAGCCCTTGCGCGGCTCAATGGCGCGCTTGCAGATCAAAAATTTGTCCTCCCACACACACACCGCCCCGACGACGACCTTGGGGTTTTCATAGGCGATAAAACCGCAATCGGCGCATACCAGCCGTTCCCGGTCGTCGCCGTCGGGAATCTGCTTGATGGACGGTCCTGTTTTTTGATCGTTGCCCATTAGGCCTGATTTTGGCGCCGCGTGAGTCGTGGTGCAAGGAATGAGATTGGAACGAGAATTTTTGTCCTACATTGCCGGATGACGGAAAATGTCGTTAAATTCCCCCCTGGATGGTAAGGTTCCGGCAGGGGCCAAAGATGAAGGCCCGGGCTAAGACCAAGGAAAAAATGAACAAAAACCATAATCTAGACGATGAATTCCTGGGGCTTCGCCCTGAGGATGAGGCCGAGCATACGTTTATGGGCGGGGTGAAGCTGTCGGCACGGGTGCGGCTGTTTTTCCTGATCTGG
>JAZFSL010000245.1:0-2084 GCA_036446135.1 Rhodospirillales bacterium
ACAGCAATTGCGGCTGGGTTTCCATCTGGAAGGTTTCGGTAATTTGGAACAACTGCCCGAGCAGCCGGGCGATGGAAAGTTCGTTTTGCGGCTTGTCCAGGATCGGCTCGGCAATAGACCGGCAGGCTTGGGTGAAGCTATCGACGGAGCGGTCCTGGGGGATCCAGTCGGCCTCGAAGTGGATTTCGGCAGCCCGGCGATAATCGCGGTTAAGGAAGGCCAGCAACATTTCCCCCAGCCAGCGCCGGGTTTTCAGATCAAGCCGACCCATGATGCCGAAATCGACGGCGCCGATGGCGCCGGATTCCATGACAAACAGGTTGCCGGGGTGAACGTCGGCATGGAAAAAGCCATCGCGGAATACCTGCAGGAAGGATGCGCGGGCGGATTTCTCCAATACTTTTTTCGGGTCGTGACCGGCCGCGGCAATGGCGCCCGGTTCATCAAGCGGAATGCCGCCAAGCCGTTCCGTTGTCAGCACCCGTCTGGCAGTTCGCTGCCAGTCTACTTCAGGCACCCGAAAATCTTCATCATCGGCAAAATTCTCGCCGATTTCCCCGGCTGCGGCGGCTTCGAAGCGCAGGTCCATCTCCAGCTCTACGGATTCCGCCAGCGTTTCCAAGGACTTGACTGGCTTTAAGCGGCGGAATTCCGGTTTTGCCGCTTCGATCAGTCCGGCGACCCAGCGGATCAGGTCGAGATCGCGGCGAAAGGCGTCTTCGATACCGGGGCGCAGGACCTTGACCGCAACCTCTTTGCCTTCGGTGGTGACGGCGAAATGCACCTGGGCGATGGAGGCGGCGGCGACGGGTGTGTCGTCGAATTCTGAGAAAAGCGTCTCCAGCGGCTTGCCGAGTTCGGCCTCGATAGTGGCTTTGGCTTCATGCGTGGGAAAGGCCGGCAGGCGGTCCTGCAATTGCGAAAGGTCGGCGGCCATTTCGTCGCCTAAAATATCGGAACGGGTCGCCAGCCCCTGGCCCATTTTAATGAAACTCGGACCGGCTTCGTTAAGGGCTTTTGCCAGACGCTGGCCCTTTCTTTCCTTCGTCAGCCCTGCGCCGCGTCGCCTGGCAAGAAACCGGGCAATGGCGACGACCCCCGGTGCGACGTCGAGATCGTCGAGGGGGAATAGCGCATCGTGGCGAGCCAGCGTGCGCGCCACCCGGAAAAGCCTGGTAATATTGCGGAATGATCTGAGCACGCGCCGCCGCCTTTTATACCCGCCAGGCCGAATGCAGGGCTGCGATGCCGCCCGACAAGTTGCGGACCTTGACCTGTTCCAGTCCGGCCGTGGCGATCAGGCCGGCAAATTCTTCTTGGGCCGGAAACCGGCGGATGCTTTCGGCCAGGTATTGATAGGCATCGCGGTCGCCGGTGATGGTTTTGCCCAGCGCCGGCAATACCTTGAAGGAATACGCTTCATAAACTTGTTTGAGAAGAGGCAGCACTACCTGACTGAATTCCAGACACACAAACCGCCCGCCGGGTTTAAGTACCCGGTGCGCTTCTTGCAGCGCCTTGTCGATATGAGTGACGTTGCGGATGCAAAAGGCGGTGGTGTAGGCGTCCTGGGACGCGTCTTCTATGGGAAGGTCTTCGGCGTCGCCCTCAAGCCATTCAATGTTGCCCAAAATATTCTTGTCTATAGCGCGGTCCTGGCCGTGCCTGAGCATTTCCCGGTTAATATCGACGACGGTGACGGAGCTGCCGCCGCGCTCCAGAAAGCGAAATGCGATGTCGCCGGTGCCGCCACCGACATCAAGCAAGCGCATGCCCGGCTTGGGCGCCAGCCAGTCCATCATGGCGCTTTTCCACAGCCGGTGAACGCCCAGGCTCATCAGGTCGTTCATCAGGTCGTATTTCGAGGCCACGGAATCAAAGACGCCCTGAACCAGGGACGCCTTTTCATCATCTGCGACCTCGCGGTAGCCGAAATGGGTGGTGCCGTTGGGCGTACCATGGGCGGCACTTGAAGCGTCTTTTTGCGGCTGCTTGGACATGGGCGGCAACATACCCTAAGCTTGGCCCCGGCGCCACACTCCCGCCACACTCTCTAAGATCAAGCCCCTAGCTGGGTTTTTGAC
>JAZFSL010000246.1:0-6706 GCA_036446135.1 Rhodospirillales bacterium
AAGGAACAATACGGCGCACGGCGCTACAGATCGTCGAAGAAATCGAGGATGCCGGCGGCCACCTGAACGCCTACACGGCGCGCGAAATGACCGCTTACTACGCCAAGGTGCTGAAAGATGATGTTCCTCTGGCCCTCGATATCATTGCCGACATCTTGCAACATTCAGTGATGGATACGGATGAATTGGCCCACGAGCAAGACGTCATCGTCCAGGAAATCAACCAGTCCCATGACACACCGGATGATGTGGTCTTCGATTATTTTCAAGAAACCGCCTTCCCCGGACAGGCTATCGGCCGCCCGGTGCTGGGCACGGAAAGCCTTGTCCGCGCCATCGACAGCCAAACCCTGCTCGGATACATGGCCGACCATTATTCGGCACCTAAGATGATTTTCTCCGCCGCCGGTAACCTTGATCACGACCGGCTGGTGAAACTGGCCGAGGCTGCCTTCGATGCGCTGGGGGAAGGCAACACCAGCAGGCGGGTCAAGGCCGAATACATCGGCGGCGATTGCCGGCGCTCGCGCGAGATTGAGCAAGTGCATGTTCTGGTCGGGCTGGCGGGGATACCTTTCAATGACGATGATTATCACGCCGCCACCGTCTTCTCGACCATCCTCGGCGGTGGCATGTCGTCTCGGTTATTCCAGGAAGTGCGCGAAAAACGGGGACTTGCCTATTCCATCTATTCGTTCCTCGGGTCTTATGCGGACGGCGGCATTTTCGGCGTTTACGCCGGCACCGGGGCTGACGACGCGGCCGCTCTGGCGCCACTGGTATTCGATGAAATCGAACGGCTGGCGGGTGGCGCCCATGAAGATGAGATCATGCGCGCTCGCACCCAGCTCAAATCCGGCATGCTGATGTCACTGGAAAGCACGTCTTCGCGTTCTGAACAACTGGCCCGCCAGATGATGATCTATGGCCGCCCCATCCCAGTGGCCGAAACTGTCGCCAAGATCGAGGCCGTCGATAACGCCTCTATCCGTCGCGCCGGTGAACGCTTGTTAGCCAGCGCGGCGACGCTGACGGCGCTCGGCCCCGAGGCGGGTGTTAATGGGATTTCCTCATTAAGCAACCGAACGGCGGCGGAATAAGGCTTACGCCTTGTCCTTTTAGTCTCCTTTGGCGTTCAGGTAATCCTCGACCAGCTGATAGATCGCTTCGGCGTCCTCTTCGGTGCCGGAAAAAACAATATTGCTTGTCTCGCCGTAGATATTGAGGACATAGCCGCGTGCAGCGCAGATTTCTTCAAGGGCGGCGGCAAAAGGCGTGATGACGTTGTCGTTCAGGCCCTGGGCGTCGGCTTCGGCCTCCATCATTTGATGCAGGGCGCGCATTAAATCCTGCGGGCTTTGGCCCGCCTTGATTGAGGATTTTTTTTTGGCCATGAAAAAAAAGCTTACGCGTTGCCGGTGTTATCGGACAGCATCAGTGGGTCAATACCGATTTTGCCCATGGCCTGTTTCCATTTCAGATCGAGATTGTCGCCGAAGACAAGGTCGTCGTCTGCGGCTACATGCAGCCATCCATTTGAGAGAATTTCCGCATCCAACTGCCCCGGCCCCCAGCCGGCATAGCCAAGCGCCAACAGGCTCTGGCTCGGGCCGGCGCCATTGGCCATCTCCTTGAGAATATCGAGGGTCGCGGTCAGCGCCACCTCGCCATCGACGATCATCGTCGGTTCCTGCAGATAGTCTCTGGAATGAAGAACAAAACCACGGCCCGATTCCACTGGACCACCGAAATGAACTCTGATCTGATCGGCGGGGTCGGCGGCATCGATGCCCAGTTGTTCCAGCATGTCCGAAAACGTCAATGATTCCAGCTTCCGGTTAACGACCAGGCCCATGGCGCCGTCGGCACTGTGGGCGCACAAATAGATAACGGATTTCTCGAAGCGCGGGTCGGTCATCCCCGGCATGGCAATCAGCAACTGTCCAGACAGATACTCCCCTTCCTCTTGACCGTCTTCCTGGTTTCCTTCGAAAATGGATTCAAAATCGGACATGATGCAATTCCTCTTTTATTAATGGGAACCTGAATCTGCACGCTAATGTGTGATTATGGCACAATTCCGGCCTTTTCGGTAAATTTTCCAAGGTTTTCCCATCACCCTTTATGTTCCAGGGTGAAATGGAGAAGATGAAAGAACTAGCCGACAAAGGCGTTGAATTTTGCATGTCTCATAACGCGCTTAGGGCGGCGGATTATCCGTCGCCGGTTGTCCT
Organism: Rhodospirillales bacterium; assembly: GCA_036446135.1. GTDB lineage: Bacteria > Pseudomonadota > Alphaproteobacteria > Rhodospirillales > Casp-alpha2 > Casp-alpha2. The sequence goes on from JAZFSL010000246.1 coordinate 2,235, forward strand.
GCCCTAATTCTACGACCCCAACCATATTCCACGCCGTCATCGATCAAATTTCCCGGTCACGCACCGTCAACACTGCGTGAGCAGCACCAAGGTGCGTGATTTTGGCGCATTTAGCCCTATATTAACCTGGTAGATTGGAAAGAAGACAAAAAGACGTGCATTACGGCTATATGCAATTTTGGCAACGACTGCCCCGGATCATCCCCGGCATTTTTGCTTTTGTTCTGCTGTTGATGAATGGTGCAAGTATTGCGGCTGTGGCCGGGCCCGCGTCTTCCGAATGGGTCAAAACCGAACAAACATCATTACGCCTGATCGCCGCTTCGCAAACCACCGGAGACGGGGACAGCGTTCAACTCGGCCTGCAATTCAAGCTCAAGCCCGGCTGGAAAATCTATTGGCGCTCGCCGGGCGATGCCGGGTTTCCGCCACAACCGGACTGGTCCGGGTCGGCAAACCTGCAATCGATAGCCATTGAATGGCCAGCCCCGGAACGCTTCACCGTCTTGGGCCTGCAAACGCTGGGCTACAAAGAAGAAGTCGTCTTTCCTCTGACCATCACCCGCAAAGACCCGTCAGCGCCGCTCGAACTGGCCGGCGCCATCCGCTATCTGGTGTGCAGTGAAATCTGTATTCCCTATGACGCCGAGGTGGCGCTGTACCTGGAACAAGGCCCGCTAAAGCCGAGCAAATTTGCCCACCTGATCAACCGCTTTTCTGTCAAGGTGCCGGGGGACGGCGTGCTGCATGGGCTGAAAATCGAAAACGCCGAAACCTGGACCGACGGCAAGGATACCTTCCTTCGTGTTCGAGCAACTGCCACCACGCCCTTCACCGCGCCTGACCTATTCCCGGAAGGCGGGCCGGATATTTCATTTTCGAGACCAAAAGTCCGGCTCGGGCCAGGCCGCAAGACCGCGCGCTTGGAAATGCGCGTCTATGGGGTTTCCCAATTGCCGGAAAAAACGCTGGCCGGAAAGGATCTGACCCTGACCTTGATCGACGGCAAGCGGGCAGCGGAAAAGCGCTTGCCGAGCACCGCGCTGAGCGGGCCGGGCGCAGGCGGAAACCTGTTTGCCAATGGTGGCGACGGCGCCGCTTCGTTCGCGTTGATCTTGCTGCTTGCTGTGCTCGGCGGGCTGATTCTCAACCTCATGCCCTGCGTGCTGCCGGTGCTGTCGATCAAGTTGCTGGGCGTCGTCGGCCACGGCGGCGGCGAGCGGCGGATCGTGCGCATCAGTTTCATCGCTTCTGCCTTAGGCATCCTCGCCGCCTTTATGGTCCTGGCCGGGACCCTGGTCGGGCTAAAAAGCGCCGGCATGGGGATCGGCTGGGGCATCCAGTTTCAGCAGCCATGGTTCCTGATCGCCATGACCCTGGTGGTCATGGGCTTCGCCTGTAATCTGTGGGGGTTTTTCGAATTCCGCCTGCCGGGTTGGGTCTCGGATATGGGCGAACATACGAGCCATGTGCATGGTTTAGGCGGACATTTTACCCAGGGCGCCTTCGCCACGTTGCTGGCGACGCCGTGCTCGGCGCCGTTTCTGGGCACCGCCGTCGGTTTTGCCCTGTCCAGGGGTCCGCTCGAAATTTTCGCCGTCTTCATGGCCTTGGGTCTTGGCCTCGCGTTACCCTATCTCACCGTGGCTATTTTCCCCGGACTGGCGACACGGCTGCCGAGGCCGGGACCATGGATTTTGACCATGAAACGGATACTGGGTTTTGCCCTCGCGGCCACGGCGGTGTGGCTGTTGAGCGTGCTTGCCGCCAGCACCGGCCTCGCAGCGGCCCTAACCGTCGGTGGGTTGGCGGTAGCCGGCGTTGGGTTTGCCTATTGGGGCAAACGCGCGCCTGACGGCCCCGGCAAACGCACGCCGTTGTGGATGGCGCTGACATTCGGTGCTGCCCTCATGGTCCCCGGCTGGCTCGGCCAGACGCCAGCCGTAGAAGCGGCGGCAGGGCAGCAGGCTGGCAAAACAAGTGCCGGGGAGATAGGGGGGGGCGGAGAAAAGACATTGGATGGCATGTGGACGGCCTTCAACGAAGCCGCCATTCCGGGCCTTATCGCGGCCGGCAAGACGGTGTTTGTCGACGTTACCGCAGACTGGTGCATCACCTGTCAGGTCAACAAAAGCTTCGTTTTGGCGCAAGGCGCGGTGCTCGACGTCTTCAAGGCCGATAACGTCGTTATCATGAAGGCAGACTGGACCCGGCCCGACCCGATGATTGCCGATTTTCTAGCCCGAAACGGGCGCTTTGGCATTCCCTTTAACGCCGTCTATGGCTCGAAACTACCGACGGGGATTATTCTGCCAGAACTGCTGAATGAGCGCGCGGTACTCGACGCTTTTAAGAACGCCAGCGGCGCAGCCAAGATTTCATCTCAATGAACAACGAAAAAACCGGCTGTAATTCCCCAGTAGATGGATTATCTATTAACGAATAAGAATTTTGACCAGGGAGAAAACCATGACAATCAGCGTAGGCGATAAAATACCGACCATCGACCTTTCCATCATGACCCAGGACGGCCCCGGCGGCATTTCCACCGACGAAATCTTTGCCGGCAAAAAGGTCGCGATCTTCGGCCTGCCCGGCGCATTTACGCCGACCTGCTCGGCCAAACATTTGCCCGGCTTTGTCCAGAATGCCGACGCCCTAAAAGCCAAGGGCATCGACACCATCGTTTGTCTCGCCGTCAATGACGTTTTTGTCATGGGCGCCTGGGGCAAGGACCAGAACGTCGGCGATACGGTGATGATGGTCGCCGACGGCAGCGCCAATTTCACCAAGGCCACGGGGCTCGAACTGGACCTGACGGAACGCGGGCTAGGCCTGCGCTGTCAACGGTTTTCCATGGTCGTCGACGACGGTGAGGTCAAAAGCCTGCATATCGACGATGGTGTGTTCGAGATGACCAGCGCCGAAACCATGCTGGGTGAACTATGAGCATCTCCGTCGGTGATAAAATTCCGTCCGTGCAGGTTCATGTCCTGAGCGGTGACGGTCCCAAGGGCATTTCGACAGACGAGATTTTTGCCGGCAAAACGGTCGCTTTGTTCGGGCTGCCGGGGGCTTTTACCCGCACCTGTTCGGCCAAACATCTGCCCAGTTTCATCGACCATGCGGATGCCTTGAAGGCCAAAGGCGTCGACCAGATCGTTTGTATCTCCGTCAATGACGCCTTTGTCATGGGTGCCTGGGGCAAGGACCGCGGCACCGGTGACGCCGTGATGATGGTCGCCGATGGCAGCGCCAATTTTACCAAAGCCGCCGGGCTCGACATCGACATGAGCGAAAAAGGCTACGGCGTACGGTGCCGCCGGTTCTCCATGTTGATCGAAGACGGCGTCGTCAAGGTTCTCAACATCGACGCGCCGGGAACCTATGAGCTTACCAGCGCCGAGGCGATGCTTGTCGGGCTGTAGCGGGGCTAAAAAGCTTCTTCGATACCGCGCCGGGCCAGTTCGTCAGCGCGTTCGTTTTCCGCGTGGCCGGCGTGGCCTTTGACCCAATGCCAACAGACATCGTGGCCTTGCAAGGCGGCATCCAGGCGCTTCCACAAGTCTTCGTTCTTGACCGGCTTCTTGGCCGCAGTGCGCCAGCCGTTCTTTTTCCAGCCGACGATCCACTCGGTAATACCCTTTTGGACGTAGGTGCTGTCGGTGGTCAGGTCGGCGGGGGCGTTGCGGGTTAAAGCCTCGATGCCCATGATCGCCGCCATCAATTCCATACGGTTGTTGGTGGTCTCTTTCTCGCCGCCGAACAGTTCTTTCTCGTGGCCGCGCCATCGCAACAAAACGCCCCAGCCGCCGGGGCCTGGGTTACCCGAGCAGGCCCCGTCGGTAAAAATTTCAACGTGTTCGCTTGAAGACGTCATGGCGTCGTTAAAGTCCGTATTCACCGGGGCCACTGACGCCCCGGTGGAAGCGCAGCTTGGCCAGGAACTCCAGTGGGTCCTTGCGCGTCACCATGGCGCCGGGCGGCGTGTTGAGCCAGTCATAGAGCCGCGTAAGCAGAAACCGCATGGCGCTGCCCTGAGCCAGCAGCGGCAGGGCGGCAAGTTCCTCCGGGGAAAAGTCCCGCACCTTGCGGTACGCCTGCAGCATGCGCCGAGCCTTGGTGACGTTGAAGCTCAAATCCGTCTCGAAACACCAGGCGTTGAGGCAAATGCCCAAGTCATAGGCAAACATATCGGTGCAGGCGAAATAGAAATCTATCATCCCGGTCAGGCGCTCGTCGCGGAAAAACACGTTATCGGCAAACAGGTCGCCGTGAATAACTCCTGTCGGCAATCCAGTAGGCCAATTGCCTTCAATCGCGTCCAGATCCGCCGCCAACTCCTCGGCCAGACCGGCTTGCACCTCATCGGCGCGGACTTCGGATTTCGCCAGCAATGGACGCCAGCTGCCAACCGACAGGGTGTTAGCGCGGGTCATCTTGAAATCCGCGCCGGCCAAGTGCATTTCGGC
>JAZFSL010000247.1:0-2310 GCA_036446135.1 Rhodospirillales bacterium
GGCAAGCCCGAAACCGCCCTTGCCATGCGTGCGGGGTTTAAGAACCGGCATCACCGTCAACAACGCCGGCAAGACGGTGATATTGGCAAAGAAGGCAATGAACATGCCGGTGCCGGCAATCAGGCCCAACTCGGCCAGCCCAAGATAATCGGTCGGCAGGAAAGAATAAAAGGCGATTGCCGCGCTGAGTGCACACAGCGTCAGGGCGCCGCCGACGTGGGCTGCTGTTTCGGAAAGAGCGTCGGCGTGACCCGCCCCCCGGTTGATGGCTTCTTTATAGCGAAGCCCATAATGAATACCAAAATCGACACTGAGACCAATAAACAAAACAGCAAAAGCTACCGAAATCAGGTTCAGCGTACCGAGCGCCAGAATAGCGAACGCCGCCGTCCAGATCAGGCCCATCACCAACGTCAGCAGGGTCGCTGCCACCAGGCGTTTCGAGCCTAGCCCGATCATCAACAGCCCGATGACCAAAACAAAAGAAACAATCCCGGCCAGTCCCATGCCTTTCTCGACACTTTGTAGTTCTTCATGAGACAGGGCAGCGGACCCGGTCAGGCGCACCCGAACACCATTTTCCGGCGTCAATTCCATTTCGCCAATGATCTGGCGAAGCGCCGCCAGAGCATCGCCCGCCGGGGCCAGAGAGTCATAATCCAGCGCCGGCTGAATAATCAACACCCGACGGTTGGCGGTGACACGGTCTTCCGGCGCCGACGGCCCGGACATTAAATCCTGCCACGACAATTGCCCATATTTCCCCGCCGCCTGGGCTTGGACGACGTCGGTCATGGCATCCAGTACGGGGGCAATGTCAATCGCTGCGTTTTTACTTTCCTGCAACATCTCATCCATGGCCAGCCCGAGCACACGAAAGAACCCGCTCATCGAAGGATCGCGCCACAAGGCACCCAAAAAAGGCTGCGCGTCGGCAAGCCGGTCGCCTAAGTCGTTCAGCTCGTCAACGTCGAGAAAGAGGAAGCCGTTCTTGCGGAAAAAATCGCTGCCGGCGGGGTCCTGAACCTTGCCGAATTTTTTCGGGCTTTGGCGCAACCGGGCCGCCAACAGCCGGGCCGTATCATCGGCGACATCTGCTGTAACGCCATCGATGACGACAAGGATGTTGTCGGAAAACTGTGGAAAGGCAGCGTCCAGTTCCTCGTTCAAGCGGCGGAACTCAAGGTCCGGCGACAGCATGTCTTCGGTGTCCGTATTGATGCGGACATTGTCGGCCAGATAAAAACCCGCCAGCACGCTCACCAGCAAAGACGCCAACAACACCGGCCACGCGAACCGGCTGATGGTTGCGGTCCATCGCGCCAGGGCGTCACGGTAGGCGTTGGAAGCGTTTGATATCACGGGACGAGAAAATCCCTGAACCGCCGCGCCACGTCTGCGGGGCTAATGGTGGGGCGGCCAAGGTTGTCCATGGACCCTGGTAGGATGCGCATATGGATCATCTGCGGCCCGGCGCTGGCGCTGGCGTCTTGCAACGCTTGGCCGAATCCAGTCAGGCTGTCACATCGGAAACTGCGTGCATACTCGCACCCGGCGGCAATGGCAGCGAAGTCGGTGCAGGCCGACACCGTTGGCTGGCCGCCGGTGGAATCATACGTTCCGTTATCAAGCACGATGTGAATTAAATTATTTGGCCTATAGGCGCCGATCGTCGCCAGGGTGCCCATTTTCATCAACGCCGCCCCGTCGCCGTCCACGACCACAACAGGTTTGTCACTGTTAAGCGCGACACCCAGCCCCATGCCCGCCGCGCAGCCCATGGAGCCGACCTGATACAGGTGCTGCGGCCGGTCAGCGATAGTGAACAGTTCGCGCCCGCACTTGCCCGTGGTGGCGATAATCGCCGCTTCGTCGGAAACGCCTTCGAGTAATCTCTCAAGCGTGGCGAAGCGCGTCGGCCGTTGTCCGCCCAGGTGATCGGCAATTTCGCCGCCAACTCTGGCAGCAGGCGCGGTCATCTCACCTTTGCCATCATTCCTGACATCGCCTTTTTGCATGATGAAGGCGAACGGCAGGCCGGTTTCTTCCATGACCCTGTCGGCTTCGGAAATTGCAGATTCAACGTCCTTTTCATCCGTCGGGAAGGCTTGGTGGGGAACCTCCATCAGATTGAGCAAGTCCGGCGTGATGCGGCCCATCAATTCATGCTGCGGCTCATCGGACAGCCCCGGCCCGGCGCGCCAGGTGATCACCATCAAGGTCGGAATCCTGAACGGAAAACTCAGCGATGTGATCGGGTTGACGGCGTTACCGAGGCCTGAATTCTGGCACATAAACGCGGTCTTGCGA
>JAZFSL010000248.1:0-5621 GCA_036446135.1 Rhodospirillales bacterium
CAGAAATATACCCTTCAACGCTTGCCCCTTCTCCACTCCCACGGCGGCACAAACTCACCCCGCCACATCCCCTCACGCCGGGCTTTTGAAAATTTCTCCGCCCTCACATAATCCTTACTGTATTTACGACACGCTAAAGCCCAACCGTCTGTCCCCGTTTTCGGCTATAGTTTTGGGCCGCTATGTTGGATAGAGGATGGCGATGCTGTCATGTAACGCAGTAGCCTTTGGCCGCACACGCTCAACACCCCTTGCTTGCAATCGCAGTGCGTACGGCTTCTTTCTCACCGCGCACATTCGCCAATTCAGATGCTTCCATCCCATCGCCTTGACCAAACCCCAACCAAAATGCCTGCCATTGACTTGACCCAATTCTCGACTCTTGTGCGACAACCAGTTGGTTTTCTCTTCTCGCTAAAGAATCTACTTCCGCTGATAATTTAGTACAGTCAAATTGTTCATACTTGAGACCTGAGGTGTAGGAACCAGTGATTTGCGACGTCGGTGTGGGCATATTACACCCGGCCAAAGGGATTAACGCAACGGCTAGTATAGCAATCTTAACATTCATTGTTTTTTACCTTTTACGGCTCCCAGCTTAACGCCTCCATCCCGATTTATATAGGCGAAATATCGTTACTGTGGGTTGCGACCCTTTAACCGGGCCTCGCTTTGGTAGTAATCTTTGTGTGTAAGGCGGGCGAATATGAAAAAGCTTATTGGAGCGGCGGTTCTAGCTGTGGCGTTGGGGGCATGTGCAGTTCCCATATCCCATTCAGAAACGCAAATTTCAATCCTACATAATGTAGGACCAGCAGGCTTAGATGCGGCTTGGGAGGTGGCCTATAAACACTGTCAGCAGTTTGGGAAAGATGCTGTGCCTTCCATAAGTAACTCACTCCATAATGTCAGCGAATTTAAGTGTGAGTAAACCATGAAACGAATCATACTCGCGGCGCCGATGGCCGCTTCGGGTCATTCCTAAACAACCATACTTTTTTGGGATATAATCATTTGGGATCGGGAGAAAGGGAAAAACCCTCAACATTCTCGAAAGCCGGGGCGAGATCGGGGAAATGGTAAAAACGTCAAAGAAGTCCGTGGAGAGCGATACCAAACGCAAGCGCGCCGATGAGGAACTGCGGCAAAGTCAGGAAACCCTGCAGGCGTTTGTCGACAGTCTGCCCGAGTTTGTCAGTCTCAAGGACGTGGAAGGGCGGTTCCTTTTCGTCAACAAGCAGTTCGAAGCGTGGGTCGGCATGGATCGCGAGGACATTGTCGGTAAGACCGTTCACGATATCTATCCGGCGGAGCAGGCAGCCAAGTTCGATACCCTGGACCGCAAGGCCCTAAGCAGTCGCTCCATATTGTCCCGAGAGGTGGATCTCTCATTCCCGGATGGAAAAGTACGAACCGTTGTAAGTACCCGGTTTCCTTTTATTTCATCCACCGGTGAATTAATGGGGTTAGGCACCATCAACTATGACCTCACCGAACTCAAACGTTCGCAGGCGGCACTTACCAAGAAAACGGGACTCGTCCAGTTGCTCCGCCGTACGGCTAGCGATGCCAACAAGGCGATCAGCTTGGCGGACGCTATGCGAGACGCTCTTGGCGACGTCTGCACTTATAACGGTTGGCCTATCGGACATGCCTATGTCCGCTCTTTGGATGATCCGAACGTATTGGTGCCGTCCGACATATGGTATCTGAAGGATGCCCGCCGGTTCGACACGTTTAAAAAAGTTACCGAGAAGACTACATTCGAGGCTGGGAGCGGCCTGCCCGGACGTGTTATGGCAAGTGGCAAACCGACTTGGGTCGTCGATGTCACCAAGGACCCCAATTTCCCGAGAGCCAAGCTGGCGGAGGACATTGGCGTCAAGGCCGGATTCGCCTGTCCGGTACTGGTCGGCCGAGAGGTGATCGCCGTATTGGAGTTCTTCGCTCCCGAAGCGGTTGAGCCGGATGAGGACCTGCTCGAGAGCTTGATCCAGGTTGGCATGGTGCTTGGCCGGGTCGCCGAACGCGAGCGCCTGGAGGAAGTCCTCGCCGCCGAATCGGAGAAGATGCGGACCGTTCTGGAACACATGTCGGGCGGCATCTTCATGGTCGATGGGGACCTGAAGCTGCAACTCTTCAACGACAAGTTCTACAAATGGCACGGCATCCCGAAGAGATTGTCGAAGGAAGGCGCGTCGATCATCCCGGTGCTCGAGCATCGCGCCAAACGCGGCGACTACGGCGAGGGCGACCCGAAGAAGTTGCTCGAGAAACGGATCGCGGAGTACCGGGACGGCAAGGCGCGACGCGCGGACTACCCGGGGCCCGATGGGCGCATTCTCGAAACCACCCGCACGCCGATGACCGGCGGCGGCATGGTCGGCGTGTTCACCGACATCACCGAGCGCAAACTAGCCGAAATGGAATTGCAAAAAGCCAAGGAGGAGGCGGAAGAGGCGAACCGGGCCAAGAGCATATTCCTCGCCAACATGAGCCACGAATTGCGTACGCCGTTGAATGCCATCATCGGGTACAGCGAGCTTTTGATGGAAACGGCCGAAGAAGAGGGCATGGGAGAGTTCCTTAGTGATCTCGTCAATATCCAAACGTCCGGGAAGCATCTGCAAGCGCTCATCAACAACGTGCTGGATCTGTCGAAGATCGAGGCGGGAAAGATGGATATCTATCTTGAAACCTTCGAGTTGAAGGAGATAATTGACGAAATTTCGAGCACGGTCGCGCCGTTGGCCGGAGAGAATTCCAACACCCTGAATGTCAACTGCCCCGACGACATCGGCCAAATGGTGAGCGACCTGACAAAGCTACGCCAGACGCTTTTCAACCTCCTTTCCAACGCCTTCAAGTTCACCAAGGACGGCACCATCACCCTCTACGTTTCGCGCAAAAAGGAGCCCGATGGTAGCCGCATCCGTTTTGCCGTCACCGATACTGGCATCGGCATGTCGGCGGATGAGATTGAAACCGTATTCGACACCTTTACACAGGCTGATAGCGGCACCTCGCGGGAATACGGCGGCACCGGGTTGGGCCTTGCCATTGTGCGCAGCTTCTCACGGATGCTAGGCGGCGACGTTACGGTGACCAGCAAAACCGGCAAGGGTTCGACTTTCGTCGTCGAACTCCCCGCCGATGCCAAGGCGGCTAGCGTGGAGTTGCCGGTTGGCGACACCAGTGAGCTTGGCCTGGTGGGTGTTACCGAAGGCTGGCCGAAGGTTCTGGTAATTGATGACGATCCGTTGGTTCTTGATCTCCTTCGCCGTTTTCTTGGCCGCCGCGGCTATGCGGCAACGACAGTAGAAAACGGCAAAGAAGGGCTTCGACTGGCCCGCGAGATCGCTCCCGACGCTATTACGCTGGATGTCATCATGCCGCAGATGGACGGTTGGGCCGTCCTGAAGGCGTTGAAGGATGATCCCAACCTTGCCGACATTCCAGTGATCATGCTCACCATAATCGAGGAAAAAAGCCTGGGTTTTTCACTTGGCGCTGCGGGGTACCTTTCCAAGCCGGTTAATCAGAAAGAACTGCTGAGGCTTCTCGAAAGGTGCTGTCCGAAGAAAGGACCGGGGAGCGTTCTGGTGGTCGAGGACGACAAGACCACGCAGCAGATGATGCGGCGAATCTTGGAAAAGGAAGGCTATACCGTCATCGAGGCCGAAAACGGCCGGGTCGGCCTGGAGCGTCTGGATGAGGGCCTCCCGGACCTGATCGTTCTTGATCTGATGATGCCCGAGATGGATGGGTTCGAGTTCCTGTCCCACATCGGCAGAAACGAAGCCTGGCGGATGGTCCCGGTCGTCGTCATGACCGCCAAGAAACTGACGTCTAAGGACCACAAGCGCCTGGAAGGGGGCGTCGAGCTACTTCTTGAAAAGAGCCAGGAAGACCTGGAGGCGCTTCTTGCGCTGTTGAAGAACTTGCTCGCCCAACGCGCCGGATCGGGCACCCGCGGCACCAAAGAATAAAGGGGGGGTGCTAGTCACCGTCCTGGCCCTCATCCAGGAGCCCGGTGACAAGCTCGCGCAGTTCGTTAAGGCTGAACGGCTTCGTCAGAACGGCATCGGCGCCGATCTTTTCCGCCGCTTTCAACGCAGCATTGGGCGACATATCGGAATAGCCGGCCGACATGGCCAGGGTTTTCATCTCCGGGCGTACTTCGCGCATCCGCTGTATTCCTTTGATACCGCCCATTCCGGTCATGAAAATATCGGCGATCACCAGTTCAAAAGGCATCTGTTCGAAGCCAAGCAGGGCGTCTTCCATGCTCAACGACATGGTGACCCGGCAGGCTTCCTTATCCAGCACCCGGGAAACGATATCCCTGGTGTTTTGGTCGTCTTCGACGACCAATACGTTGCGAAGGCTCTTCTGTCCCACCATGGCGACTTTTAGTCCGTTGCTTGCTGCAGCAACCGTTGCATCTTTCCCAAAAGACGCTCCAACTCCACCGGCTTGGAATCATAATCGTCACATCCCGCCGCCAATGCCTTTTCTCGGTCACCGGTCATGGCATGGGCCGTCAGGGCAATGATGGGAATGACGGCGGTTTTATCGTCCGACTTGATCTGCCGGGTGGCTTCCCACCCGTCGATCCCGGGCAAACTTAAATCCATGAGGATAAGGTCGGGGCTGTCTTCTGCCGCCCTGGAAATGCCTTCCTCGCCGTTGGCGGCCAGAATTACCTGGAAACCTTTGCGCAGGAGGCGCCGCTCCAGCATGTCGCGGTTCATCTCGTTGTCCTCGACGAGAAGTATCTTCGCCATTCCCCCCCCTTGAAAATACGCTTGAGCATCATTCTACGCCGGGACGATCTCTTTCGTGTGCACGAAAAATGTGTGGATCGGGAGTATTATAATACCGATAATAATCCAACAGGTAATCCCCAGATGCGCCCAAGGTCTCGAGGAGACGGCAAGGCGGACTGCAGGCAGGAGACAGTCGTTTACCCGCCTCCTCGTCGGTTATCGAGCAGACCGGAGACGGCGACCATGAGACCGGCGATTGCAAACGGCTTCGGCAGCACCGCGTCGGCGCCGACTTCCTGCGCCTTGGTCAGGGCCTCTTGCGCCGACATGTCCGAATAGCCAGCAGACATGGCGATGATCATGACGTCCGGATGGGAAGCGCGGATTCTGTCTATCCCGGCGATGCCGCCGATCCCTTTCATGAAGATATCAGTTACGACGAGATCGAAGTCCCGGCCTTCAAGCTTGGCGATCCCGTCCTCGGCGCTGTGGCTAACGGCGACATCAAAACCGTTCTTCCTGAAGACGCGGGAGACCAGCGACGCGTGGCTCTCCTCGTCGTCGATGACCAAGACGTTGAGCGATAGTGTATCTGACAAGGTGTTTCCCCTCCTCGCGGCGCGACTGACGGAGCGTCCACGCGTGGGCCCAGCTGCGCGCTTTGATTATAGCCAATATTTTCCAGAAATGCTCCAAGTTTACGGAATCGCACTTCGCCTATCGTAGATTTTGCGTCGCCTACTTCTATATCCATCCGTTATGACGTTGCGCTTGTTAGTCCAGGAGCTGCATCAGCCGTTGCAGAACATGAGCGTGAAATGATCTCCCAAAGAACCAGGGCGGCGCTGCAAG
>JAZFSL010000249.1:0-4510 GCA_036446135.1 Rhodospirillales bacterium
CTTTGCAACAACCGGTGAACCAGCCTCCCGCGCTTGAAGCGCACACCGTCGTCGTCACTGAGCGGCGATAGTACCGGCGGCTCGTCACCCGCCCCGTCTTCTGATGGCCGAGACGGCGCCAAGGGGCTGGCTGGTTCGGGTTCCGGCGCCGGCGATGTCCGGGTCCAATCGGGCAGGGCTTGCGCGTCTACCTTTTGTTTTCCGCCTATGTCCTTTCGGTCGGGCGCTGTGGTTTGGGGGCTGGCGACGCGCCATAAGGTTTCCCCTTCATTGGGTTTTCCTTGGGGCGTTTCGACTTCTTCGGCGATTTCCTTGATCGGCGCTTCCATCAGGTCATACCAGCAGCCGTCAGCGCGGCCCTTTTTGGTTTCCCAGCCGCAGATATAAAGCCGGTCACGGGCGCGGGTCATGGCGACGTAGAGCAAGCGGCGATATTCCCGCTTGGCTTCTTGCGCTGCTTCTTCGTGAAGCCGGGCGGTGAGGTCTTCTTCCTCTTCTTTTGAGATGCGCCAGATCACCGCCCCCAACTCTCCCCCTGGCCCATCTTCGTTTTCCAGCCAATGCAGCCGGGGCGCCAACTGCGCGCCCTGCATGGTACAGGTGTCGGGAAGAAAAAGAACCGGCGCTTCAAGGCCCTTGGCGCCGTGCACGGTCAACACCCGAACCTGGTTGAGCCCGCGTTCCATCTCGCGTTTGATTTCCGTCTCGCCCCTTTCCAGCCAGTATAAAAAACCTTCGAGCGACGGTTCATGATCGCGTTCGAAATCCAGGGCCCGGCCGAGGAATTCGTCGATGGGCTCGCCGGCTTCTGGGCCGATATGGGCAAGCAGGTCTTTTCTGCCGCCCCCCGGCCCCAAAAGGCGGGAATAGAACTCATAGGGCGGTGTGAAATCGACGCTGGCGAGGATTGAGGAAAGTTTTTCAAAAGCCCAAAGAAATTTGGAGGAAAATTCCGACCCATCATTTTGGCGCTCCTTGAGCGCCTGCCAAAGCGTGCCTTTGCGGCTGTTGGCCAATTCGAACAACGTGTCGTCACTGAATTCGATAAACGGCCCCTTGAGGACGACCGCCGTATTCAAATCATCCTCGGGCAATAAAACAAAATGCCCCATGGCTATCAGGTCCATGACCGCCAGATGATCGAGAAGCTTGAGCCTGTCGCGCCCGGCAACGGGGATGTGGCGACGTTCCAGGGCGCGAACCATGATGTCGGCGAAAGCACTGCGGGTGCGCAGCAATATCATAATGTCGCCCGGTCGCACTGGCCGCCCAGCGGATTCCAGGATTTCCCCGGACCGCCACATGCGTTCGATTCTCGCGGCGACCCTGTCGGCCAGGCGCATGGCCGGACTCTTCTGACCCATCTGGTCCAGCGGCGCATCCCAGGGCCGGATTTCGGGCACGTCATCCGGCGTCAGGGTTGGCCACAGTTCGACCAAGCCCCCCTGACCTTGGCGGTTGGAGTGATGGTGGATGGGCCTGTCGTCCCAGGTCAGCCCGTCGGCGGCATCTTGGCTGGCAAAGACGGCATCCACGCAGGCCAGGACGGCGGCGGTGGAGCGATAGGAAACGGCCAACTCAACTTCGGGCAAAGCGCTGCCGATGGCCGCCGCCTGCTCCTGGAAGCGGTCGCGCATGGTTCCGAACATCGCCGGATCGGCGCCCTGGAAACTGTAGATGGACTGCTTTTCGTCACCGACGGCGAAGATCGTGCGGGCCAGCGCCCGGTCTTCGTCGCCGGCGCCAACGCCTGAGAAAAATTCCCCGGCCAGGCCCGAGATGATGTCCCATTGCTCGGGGCTGGTGTCCTGGGCCTCATCGACGAGGATGTGTTCGATGCCGCCGTCGAGTTTGTAATGCATCCAGGAAACGCCACTTTCGCGGGACAGCAGGGCCTGGGCCTTTTCAATCAAATCGTCATAATCGAGCAGCGCGCGGGTCCGTTTCAGGCCGTCATAGGCTTGCAGCAACGCTTCACCGACGACGAGCAGCGACCCTGTGGCATCGACCATGGCGCAGGCCCTAAGCCGCTGGTTGACGCCCAGCACCCGGTCCTGCTCGGTCCTGAGAATGTCCGCCGCCGCCGGGTCGGCCTTGATGGCGGCCTTGGTGATGATCGAATTGCGGGGTTTCTGGTCCTTGGTGATAAAAACCTCGCCGTAGGATTCGGCAAAATTTTCCGTGCGCTTTTCCTGGGTCATGGACAGCCATTTTCGGATGACCCCGGCCCGATCCTTGTCGCTCCTGGCACCCTGCGCAAGGGCGTCGAGCGTGCGGGTAAGACCGAGATGGTCGAAGGCGGTATCCCCGACAGCGGCGGCAAGCACGCTTGCCGTGGTATCTTCCTCACCGAGGCCAAGGGCTTGGCGGACGCTTGCCATCAGGCCGGAATGTCCACCACGGGCATCGAGCAAGTGGCGAAGTACGCCCCGCTTGTCATCGAGCTCACCCATGATACCGGCAAACTGTTCCTGATTGACCAGGCCCGCTAAATGCCGAAGTGCAGCGCGAACGCCATCGGCGGCTTGGCCAGCGCCGCTGAGCAGGCGGTCGTGCGCCTCGGCCCTAAGCTCGGCGCTGCGGCGTTCGTCGATGACGGTAAAATGCGGCACCAGCCCCGCTTCCACCGGAAACCGCGCTAACAATGATTCGGCGAACGAATGCAGGTTGCGCACCCGGATGCCTTCCGGTGTTTCCAGAACCTTGGCGAACAATGACCTGGCCAGAGTTGCTTTCTTATCCGGCGGTGGCTTACCCAATATGGACTTCAGATCTTTTTCAAGTGCGGGTGCCTCTATCGCCGCCCAATAGCCGAGGCGGGTGCTTAGCCGAGTGGCGACTTCTGCCGCCGCCGCCTTGGTGAAGGTCAGACAGAGAATTCTGTTGGGCGCGGTGCCGGCCAGCAACAGCCGCAGAATCCGCTCGATCAAGACATGCGTCTTGCCGGTGCCGGCGTTGGCCGATACCCAGACCGACTGGGCCGGATCGGCGGCAGCGACCTGGGCAGCAGTATGGGTGGGTTGTTTGCTCATTCGCCACCCTCCGTCCGGCCACGCCATTCCAGGATGCGGGCGAGATGGTCATAATCACCGACGCGTTCGAGCAGCATCGGCCGTGGCTGCGATAGATATGGCATGTCCGGGTTGTCGTAGTTGGCGACGAGGTCCTTAAAACCTTTGACGGTGTCGGCGACGGTTTCTGCGACGTTGAGCTTGAGCGCCTTTTCCTCGCCCGCTTTGCGGCCGCCGGAAAGCGACAGGTAGACCAGTTGCGCGGTTTCTTGCGGATCCAGTTTTTCAAACCCGCCGGCTTCGGCGATGGCGGCTTCCAACGGCAATTGGGGTGAAAATCCGGCCATCACCTGCGGTGCGCTTGGCGCCAGGCCGGTCTTGTAATCCATAACAGAAAGACCGATATCAGCGCGCCGGTCGATGCGGTCGGCGCGGGCGGTCAGCGTAAACGGTCCTGCCGGGCCGCTGATCTGCATTTCCCCGTTTTCCTCCGTCGCCACAGTGCGGAACCCGGCAGCGCGGTGGTCTCGTTCGTAGCCGATGAACCATTCGGCGATGCGCTCGAACCGTGGCCACCAGAACGCCTCGACGCCGGGCGGAATATTGGCGGCTTGGAAAATTTCCCGGCCGATCTCGATCAGGCGCCGTTCGGCGTCAGCGGGCAGATCATCCGGGTATTGCTCGACAAACACATGCAGCACGTCGTGGATGATAATACCCCGGTTTGCCGCCCCCGGCTCGGCGTCCAGGGGGTACAGGGGGCGGAGCTTCAAGACATGGCGGGCATAGATGGCGTAAGGGTCGCGGATCAGGTGCTCGACTTGGGTGACGGACAATTTCCTGGGCCGGGCGGCCAGTGGCGGGCTCGGTCGCGGTTCGGCGACCTGGCGGCTTTGTTCGGGCTGATCCAGCATATCGACCCATTGCAACCAGGGATATGGTGAAGCCAGGGCGTTTTCCAGGCCCTTTTTTTCCAGCAGATTTTGCAGCCGCAGCAGCCAGCGCGACGGTACGGTCGGAGTGCCGTCAACCCGCTCGGCGCGGGTCAGCAGCACATTCGGGGCCGAGAAGGCCTGAACAAAGTCATGCGCCGTCAAACCGATGCGCCGTTCCGGGGCGGGAAGGCCAAATTTCTGCAACATGGGGTGGCTCATCCACGGGCTGTGCTGTGCTTCCGGCGGCCAGGTGGCGTCATTGAGGCCGCCCAAGATCATCACGTCGGCCTGTTGCAGGCGGGCTTCCAGCACGCCCCAGATATGCAGCCTGGGGTGTAGGCCATAGCGCGGGCGGACCATGCGTCCGGCCATCAGGGTTTCCAGAAACGCCGGGTAATCGGCGGCACTGATGGGGCCTAAGTCCCTGGCCGCGTCCAACAGGTCAGCGACAAACCCGGCGCAGGCTTCGCCGGCGTCTTTGGCCCAAAGATCCTGGGCGTTGGCCAGCGCCTCGGTCATGCTGATGTGCGCCTTCAGGGTTTCGGTGAAAGGACCAGGACTTTC
>JAZFSL010000250.1:0-3511 GCA_036446135.1 Rhodospirillales bacterium
CTGGGTAAATTAGGCGTCACGTGGTCGTGCAATGCAAAAGCAAATGTGCCTCGCAAGACGTTGGAAATTTTGAAGCGCAATGGCTTGCGGTTGCTTCTGGTCGGCTACGAATCCGGCAACCAGAAGATCCTCAACAACATGAAAAAAGGCATTCGCCTGGATTTTGCCCGCCGCTTCACCCAGGACTGCCATGATGTGGGCATTCTCATTCATGGCTGCTTCATTATGGGGCTGCCCGGCGAAACCCACGACACGATCAGGGAAACCATGGCCTACGCCAAGGAAATTAACCCGAAAACAATCCAGGTTTCCTTGCCCGCCACCTACCCCGGCACGTTTTTATATAAACAAGCCATGGAAAACGGCTGGCTGCAGACCGACGAGGTAACAGCCGACCTGGTCACGGACAACGGCACCCAGGAAAGCATTCTGAGCTATCCGCACTTGGATAAGGAAGAAATTTTTGGCGCCGTCGAGATGTTCTATAAGGATTTTTATTTCCGCCCCGGTAAAATGGCGCAGTTGACGGTCGATATGTTCCGCGATTGGGACGTCATGAAACGCCAGCTTCGCGAAGGCAAAGAATTCTTCAAATTCCTTTGGGGGCGCAAGGAAGCCACTTGAAGAACCTCATCGTCACGGCAGACGATTTCGGCATCTCGAAAGAAGTAAACGAGGCAGTTGAGGCTGCCCACAAAAACGGCATCGTCAGCGCAACGTCCATCATGATCGGCGAGCCGTTTGCCGATGACGCGGTCCGACGCGCCAGAACCATGCCGGACCTTGGCGTCGGGTTGCATATCGCGCTTTCCCGCGCGCATCCCGTTTGCGCGCCAGATCAAATCCCTGGTCTTGTTGATGATGACGGCATGTTGCGATCGGGCTTGGTCAGCGCCGGGGTGCTCTATTTCTTCAGCCCGTCCGCCCGTCACCAGTTGGAAATGGAAATCACCGCGCAATTCGAGGCCTTTGCCAAAACCGGGCTGCCGCTTGACCACATTAACGGCCACAATCACACGCACTTGCACCCGACCGTTCTCGGGCTAATCTTGAAGATCGGCAAACGGTTCGGCATGAAGTCCATCCGTCTGCCCAAAGACAATAATTCCAAGAGTCTGGGTGCTGCGTTCCTGACCCCCTGGCTTTCATTGATGAAATACAGACTTGTTAGAAACAACATCAGCCACAATGACGATTTTCTGGGCCTGGATGAAACCGGGTCTTTGACCACCAGCGATCTGGTTTCCATGATCAATAATTTATCCGACCAAACCACCGAGCTGATGTGCCACCCCGCCACCGGGCCGTGGGACGGCATGGACCCGATGGCAAGAGATTACCGGCACGACCTGGAATATGCCGCCTTGATCGACGACGCCGTCGCCAAGGCGATCAAGGATAACGACGTCAATCTTATTGCCTATCGAGACATACCATGAACGATAAGCCCGAATACGTCCTGGGCCGGTCGTGGACCCACCGCTTGGCGCTGATATTTGTCCGCCCCCTGGCCAACACCTTCGTTACCCCTAACCATCTGACGTGGCTGCGTCTGATAACCGGGCTGGCGGCGTGTTATTGCTTCGCCACCGGAGAACGCGACCTGGTGATCATGGGCGGATGGATATGGATTTTATCGGCTTTCCTGGACCGCGCCGACGGTGAGCTGGCGCGGGTCAGCGGCAAGTCCAGCCCGTGGGGGCACAAGTTTGATATGTTATGCGACAGCGCCATCACCAGCCTGTTTTTTGTCGCCGGCGGCATCGGGCTGCGCCATACGGAATTGGGGTCTTGGGCGATTGTATTGGGTATCGCGGGTGGGTTAGGCGTATTGGCGGCGGAATATTTCGCCGAACAGATCGACAAGCGCACCGACGATCCGGCCGATCGCGCCTATCCGGGATTTGCCGGGTTTGATTTCGATGACGTGTTGTATTTGTTTGCCGCCATCGCCTGGCTCGACTGGTTCATGCCGTTTATCGTCGGCGCATCCGTGGGCGCACCGGCGTTCGCGGTGTTAACCTGGGTGAAGTGGCGCAAGCTGGCCGCCTAAACTCCCTCCAACATTTCCACGCGGTCGGGATAAAAGGAAACGTAGCCTTTGATTTCCGATACTTCCTCAAAAGGGTTTTTGTAACCCCAGACAGCATTCCCCGCCGTTTCGCCATCGGCCTCAATGTTCCAATAGGACGCGTCCCCCTTATAGGGACAGTGGGTGGAATGATCCGTGGATTTAAGAAATTCCATACGCACGTCGGCGCGAGGAAAATAGAACACGTTGTTATGTCCCCGCTCCAACATCACCAGTGCCCGGTCGCTCTCGGCAATAATCTCACCATTAAACACAACACGCAATCGACGGGACACGGGCTTAATCGTTATTTTTGAATCCAAGTCTGCCGCCCCTCAAACAGGCACATCGCCGGCCAGCGTTATGCGGTGCAGGACGCGCTTGTGGCCGTGGTAATCATTTAAGGGGTAGTGCTGGGTCATACGGTTGTCCCAGAATGCGATTGAGCCCGGTTGCCACTTGAAACGGCAGGTGTATTCGTCACGGCGATGGTGGGCGAACAGGAAATCCAGCAATGGGCCACTTTCTTGCGTGCCCATGCCCTTGATGGCGATGGTATGGCCGATGTTCACGTAGAGAATTTTGCGCCCGGTTTCCGGGTGGGTGCGCACCACCGGATGTTCGGCGACCAAGGGCTCGGGCACCGCATCCATGGTTTTCTGGCGCTCCTCGCGGGATTTGGCGACCGTGTCTTTGGCCGAGCTGTTGACGGCGATGAGGCCTGAGAGCATCGTCTTCATGGCATCCGACAGTTCGTCATAGGCCATCGCCATGTTGGCGAACAGCGTATCGCCGCCGGCGGGAGGCAATTCGCGGGCGACGAGGATGGCGCCCAGGGGCGGTTCGGCTAAATAGGTGGTATCGGAATGCCAGATGCCGCCGAAATTGTGGGTCTCATTCTCCAGCTTCACCACCGGGACAATTTCGGGATACTCATCCAGCCCCTTGACCATGGGATAATCAACCAGATCACCGAAGCGTTTGGCGAAGGCCAGATGTTGTTCAGGGGTGATATCCTGCCCACGGAAAAAAATAACCCCGTATTGCAACAGTGCTGCGCGAATTTCGCTTATCACGTCGTTAGCCAGCGGTGCCGACAAATCGACGCCGCCGATCTCGGCGCCCAGGGCCGGGGCCACGGGGGTGGCCTGGATAGTGTCAAAGGTCATGGCAGCTGATTTTAACGCCTTAGGCCCTGAATTTCGATGACCAAACTGTGAACGGTGATTTGCCGGCCCTGGCTCGACCCCAGAACCGTTTAGGACTATGATTATGATTATGGGCTTTCACCGCCGCAAGGGTCCTCTGTCGGAATTGTGGAAGACGTTATTGCGCCCCGATCACGATGAAGAGGAAATGAAGGACCGGCTGGTCCTTATTGCCGCCGCCAACCAGTTGCAGGTGGGCGAGTTCCAATTCATGCAACTGGCCTATCGGGAG
>JAZFSL010000251.1:0-2094 GCA_036446135.1 Rhodospirillales bacterium
GGCCGGCCCGCTTGCAACACTTGAAAACGGGCGCGCTGGCCAATCGGTTGCGCCCGCAGCAGGAATTGTGGCTCGACGGCGGCCATAACGAGGCGGCGGCGGTGACCATTGCCGCGTGGCTCGACGTAGTGGCGAAAAAGCCGGCGCACCTAGTCATTGGCATGCTGAACAGCAAGGACCCGACGGCGTTCCTGGAAAAGATCAAACATCATGTTATGTCGCTCCACACCGTCGCCATCCCCGGCGAGGAAGCAAGCTTCGGGGCGGACGAATTGGCTGTCTTCGCAAAAGGTCTCGGTATATCCGTAATCCCGTCAGACAGCGTCTCCCAGGCGCTGGATGATATTGCCCGAACCGAAGACGGCCCTGGCCGTGTGCTGATCGCCGGCTCGCTTTACCTGGCCGGCAAGGTGCTGGCGGAAAACGGTTAGAACAGTTTAGACTCAGGCAATCAACCTAAGGAGCCGCCGATGATCGTCGAACAAATCTGGACCGGAAACGCCTACCGTAACTTCAACTACCTGATCGCCTGCCCGGATACGGGCGAGGCCCTGGCCATTGATCCTCTGGATCATGAAAAATGTCTGAAACTAGCCAAAGACAAGGGCTGGCAGATTACCCAGGTGCTTAATACCCATGAACATCACGATCATACCGGCGGCAACCGGCAGGTGATTGCGCAGACCGGCGCCAAGCTGCTGGCCCATGCCGGGGCCAAAGACAGCATTGCCGACATCGACCGGGGCCTGGCCGCCGGCGACATCATCAAGGTCGGCAAGTCCGTCGATCTGGAATGTCTGGACACCCCCGGCCATACCATGAGCCACATTTGTATTTTATCGCGCACCAATCAGCCGGGACTTTTTTGTGGTGATACGATGTTCAACGCTGGCGCAGGAAATTGCCACAACGGCGGCCACCCGGAAGAGCTATACGAAACCTTCGTCTCGCAATTGATGAAGCTTCCCGACGAAACGCAAATTTATCCGGGTCACGACTACATCACCAACAACCTGGAATTTACCCTCGACCGCGAACCGGGCAATGAAAAGGCGGTTAGTCTGCTGGCGGAAATCGAAAACCAGAACCCGGGCCAGGCCATGGTGACGACCATGGCGCTGGAAAAAGAGGTTAATACATTTTTCCGGCTGCACAATCCATCGGTGATTGCGCAGATCCGCGAAATTTTCCCCGACGTGCCGGAAGATGCCGACCCGAAGACCGTATTCCTGAAACTGCGGATGCTCAGGAACGACTGGTAAGCTTAAAAGCTTAGGATAAGAAAATTTTTGACGCGGCTTACAGGACCGATTCGACCCATTCCACCAGTTGGCCTTTCGGCAGAGCGCCGACCTTGGTGCCCGCCACTTCGCCGTCCTTGAACAGGATCAGCGTCGGGATACCACGGATGCCGTATTTCGAGGGCGTCGAGGGGTTTTCGTCGATGTTGAGCTTGGCGAGGACCATTCTTTCGCCCAGTTCGGTGGCCATTTCTTCCAGCGCCGGCGCAATCTGATGACACGGCCCACACCATTCGGCCCAGAAATCTACCAGAACCGGTGTCCCCGAGCCGAGAACGTCTACTTCAAAGCTGTCGTCGCTGACATGTTTTGGCATACTTAAATCCTATTACCTCATTTTGAGCACCGACCGAAAACAGCCAACCGGCCCTATTATTTTGAGACTTGAATCTAGGGACGGGCCGGGCTTCCGTCAAGGTGCGTGGATGTCCAAAATTTCATCACCGAGCAGCATCATCTTGGGGCCGACGGTCCATAACAACACAGCGCGCACTGGCCGTCCTGGATAGATACTGCGCAGCACCGCCCGGTAGGCGGCCATTTGCCGCAAATAGGCGGGCGCGATCTGGTCTTCGCTCTCGGGCGGCGGTCGGTTGGTTTTAAAATCAATGACGGTGACGGCGTCATCTGCGATGAGGAGCCTGTCGACCTGGCCGGACAAGGTGTAAACGCCGTCGCTGGCTTTCAGTACCCCGGTGAGAGGCACCTCGGCTAGGCTGCCGGGGCCGAACAGCGGGGCAAAATCGGGATGTCTGATAACGTCCAGGGTTTCGGCGAGAATTTCCTCGGCTTC
>JAZFSL010000252.1:0-6329 GCA_036446135.1 Rhodospirillales bacterium
AGGATTTGCTTGAGAGCCGAATAGATGCTTCGGATCACCGGCATGCGGGCCAACATCTGTTCGGAGATCCGCAACCACATCTTGCCCATGAAGCCCGCCGTCAGCGCACCGACAAATATCAGGGCCAGAAATAGAATCAGCAGGCCAAGACCGGGTAACCCAAAAGGCAGATAGGTTTCCGGGTTGTATTTCACCGGCAGCAGCGGCGTTATCTTGTTATCGACAAAACCGATGAACAACCAGGCTAGGTAGAAAGTGATGGAGATCGGCGCAATAACCAGAATGCCGGCGAAAAAATAGGCCCGGATCCGTTGCCCGAAACCAAGGACATGTTTTTCTGGAATGGGGATGTCTTCAGCTTTGGGGGTGGCGCTTTCCGGGGTGTCTTTGTTGCTCATGGTTTAGGGATCGATCATTGGTTGAAGGGCTTTATTTCGAAGGTAGCGACTGTGAATAGAAATTTTATTTTTGTTTTCGTTCGCCATAGTAACGCCAACCGTGCAAGAAAACATCCATATAGAGGCTTAAATAAGGCGTATCTGCACTATTGCATACGAAGGCAATCAATTCATGAGTAGAGAATATCCGGACCACCCCCGGATCGGCGTCGGCGTCGTCATCCTGGGGGAAAAAGGCGTGTTGTTAATCCGCCGCGCCAAACCACCGAGACAGGGACATTGGAGCCTGCCCGGCGGCGCCCAGAAACTCGGCGAAACAGTCTTCGAAGCGGCCATTCGCGAAGTCCAGGAAGAAACCGGATTAAAGGTCGAAATCCTGGGGCTGATCGATGTCGTCGATTCCATCACTAAAGAAGACAAAAGGGTCCGCTATCACTACACCCTTGTCGATGTGCTGGCCCTTGAAAAACCGGGGCAACACTCAGAAGAAAACCTGAAAGCCGGAAGCGACGCTGCCTTGGCTGCCTGGATAGCGCTCGACAATATTCCGGGACTCGGCCTGTGGTCGGAAACGGAACGGATCATCAATTTAGGTTGTGAGATGCGGGACGCCCTAAGCTAGCCCCGGAGATACCGGCACAGCCTTTTCGAGCCGGGCGACAAGCGGCATCACCCGCAGCCAATACCAGGGGCCGGGGTCAGCAGAAAGAGCATAGGTTTATGCATTAGCCACCTTCGGATTTAATCGTCCACGATTTTAGCATCGCCTCGACTAGCGGCTTGAAAGTATTAAAACTCTGGTCCGGCGCGGTATAGGACCAGATATGCGATATCGTGTCTTTAGGGCGGGGCAGCACAACTGCCCATTTGCGGTAGCGCTCGCCGATTCCTGCCAAATCATCATCACCTCAACAGACGAAGATGCTGAACTGATTTATTAGTCCATATTTATCAGGCTATGTGTTTCAGGCTATGTGTTTCAGGCTGGGGGCTTTAGCCTAAACCAAGGCAGAGCCCCCCACCCCCTTGACCACGTATTCTATAAGGTTTAGATGATGTGTTAAGGAATGCGGACGGTGAATACGGCCCCTTTCCAAGTAATTATTTATTTTTATCAATAACATAAATGCATCTCCCTGAGGGAGGTCATTACAGCCCACAATGGACGGCAGCGGCGAAGATTACCCAATTTGAGCCGTTTTCAATAAGGCCTTTATGCAAATCTATCTCCCCATTGCCGAACTTTCCGTCAATGTTTTCCTAATTCTCGGCATGGGTGCCGGCGTCGGTTTTCTGTCCGGTCTTTTCGGGGTCGGCGGCGGGTTTTTGTTGACCCCGCTGCTGATCTTCATCGGCATCCCCCCCGCTGTCGCCGTGGCGACGGAAGCCAACCAGATCGTCGCTTCTTCGATTTCGGGGGTTTTGGCCCATTGGAAGCGCGGCATCGTCGATTTCAAGATGGGGCTAGTTCTTCTCATCGGCGGCATTGTCGGATCATCTTTCGGTGTCTGGCTGTTCGGAATCCTGCGCGCCATGGGCCAGATCGACCTGACGATCCAGCTCTCCTATGTTCTCTTTCTCAGCATCGTCGGCGGCTTGATGTTGGTCGAAAGCATCAATGCCATCGTCAAAAGAAAGCAGAAAAAAACCCAAAAGCTGCACCAGCATTACTGGATACACGGCCTGCCGTTTAAAGTCCGCTTCCGCAAATCACGGCTTTATATCAGCATCACCCTGCCGCTCGGCATCGGGTTCCTGGTCGGCATTCTGGCTGCCATCATGGGCGTCAGCGGCGGCTTCGTCATGGTGCCGGCGATGATCTACCTGTTGGGCATGCCGACCGCTGTCGTTGTCGGCACATCGTTGTTCCAGATTATTTTCGTCACCGCCAATGTGACGGTCCTGCAGGCCGTCAACACCCAGACGGTGGATGTCGTCCTGGCCATGCTGTTATTGACCGGTGGCGTCATCGGCGCCCAGATCGGGGCACGTTTCGGCAACAAAATGCAGGGCGAACACCTGCGCGGGCTGTTGGCGCTGATTGTTTTAAGTGTTTGCGCGAAAATCGGCTTCGATTTGATTTCAACGCCCCTGGACCTATATTCCATCGGCTTGCCGGGAGGACACTGATGAAAACCCCCCTCATTTTCAAAGCCTTCTTTGGCCTGTCGCTTTACCTGGCAGCAATTATCTCCCCGGCCCAGGCAGATGGAGAACTGGTTGTCGATCTGTCAAAACCGATAGTCGCCATTACGACAGGGTTTACCGGGGCCGATATCCTGTTGTTCGGCGTGACCGACGGAAAGGGCGACGTCGTGGTCGTTGTCCGCGGGCCGCAAAGAGACACTGTTGTGCGGCGCAAGTATCAGGTCGCCGGTATATGGGTCAACAAGGACAGCATCACATTTAAGCAGGTTCCCGGTTTTTATGGACTGGCGAGCAACCGTCCGATCGCGCAATTCGCGCCCCTGGCTATCCGCAAGGAAAACCAGATCGGCCCCGGTTTCATCCAGATGCTGCCCGTAGATACCTCGTTTTCGCCCAAGCAAATTGGTCTTTTCAAGGACGCCCTGATCCGCAACAAGCAAAACCAGGGCCTGTACAGCCTGGACCCCAATAAACTGACGTTCCTTGGCAACGAATTGTTCCGCACCACACTGAAATTCCCGGCCAACGTCACCATCGGCACCTACGGGATTGAGGTTTATCAATTCCGCAACAAAAAGCTTATCAACAAAAGAACCACGCTGTTGGAGGTCCGTAAAATCGGCTTCGAGGCCGGGGTCTATAATTTTGCCCATCGCCATTCACTGGCCTATGGGGTTCTTGCCATTTTGATCGCCGGAATGGCAGGATGGCTAGCTAACGCCGTATTCAGAAGGGTTTAGGGGATAATGATGGCTGAAAAAGACGATATAAGGCCCACTCCGGCAGACCCCAACCGGACACTTCTTTGCGTCGTTGATAATAGCGATGAGTTAAGTCAAGCGATCCGCTTCGCCTGCTGCCGCGCCAACAACGTCGGAGTCAAAATCGCCCTTCTTTATGTTATTCAGCCGGCCGAATATCAGCACTGGGTCGCCGTCGGCGAAAAAATGCGCGAAGAAGCCCGCGAAGAAGCGGAAGAAATGCTGCAGGTGGTGGCAACGTCCATTCAAACCCGGACGGGCGTCACCCCATCGCTCTATATCCGCGAAGGCCAACTTGAAGAAGAACTCATCAAGTTACTAGACGAGGAAGAAAGTATATCGCTTTTGGTTTTAGGGGCCTCAACCGGGACCGATGGACCGGGGCCGTTAGTGACCAAATTGCTCAGGGAAATGACGGGGAAACTGAGAGTGCCGTTGACGGTGGTTCCCGGTGGGCTCAGCGAAGAACAGATCGACGCGATTACCTGACGATCAGCACTGAATTGTGGGCGTGTTCCATGACCTGAAAGGCGACGCTGCCCATGAAAAAGCGTTGCAGGCCGGATTTCGCCGTACCGGAAAGCACAATCAGGGAATAATCCGGACCGGCCTCAACAATTTCGTCTATCGGGTTGCCGACTTTAACGATGCATTCCTTGACCTTAATCCCCTTGGCTTCCAGCAAACCCTTCGCTTGTTCGACATGGGCCTTGGCGTCATCTTCGCCTTCGACATCGAGCGCCACGGACATCAACGATATGGAACAATTGCAGCGGCTGGCAAGCACGGCATCCTGCTCAACCATTTGCAGGGAAATATCCGAGCCGTCGGTGCAAATTAAATGGCCGTGGCCAACATCAAGGTCACGGGCCACCAGAACCGAGCACGGCGCATGCACGACGACTTTTTCTGCCACCGCCGGATCCCAGAAACTCCGGCCCATGCCTTTCCAGCGTGCCGACGCGCCGAGGATAATCAGGTCATACTGGCCGATTTCCCATTGCGTCAAAATACCCGACGCAATATCAGGCGCGACCTTGAGCTTGAGGACGATCATCTTGCCCTGGGCATTGACGTAATTGATTTTATTGTCGCCCAGGGGGTCGTTGTCGACGTCCGTATGGACGTGCTCTTCCACCCACTCATCACCGTCCATGATGCCGAGCTCTTTCAGAACATCGAGGCCTTTTTTCAGGTATTTGGTACCCGGTAACTCAATTCCCCACTTCAGCATGTTCTCGCGCGCAACGCTGATATTAAGCCCGCCGGATCGCAAACCCTGATCAACGGGCCGGACATACAGCAAGACAATATCGGCATCGACGCCGCCGCCAAGCCGGGCCGCATACTTGAGGCTCTGATAGCACTCGTCAGAGCCGTCAATGCAAACACAGATGCGGAACCGGTTTTCGGTGTTTTTGTCGTTCACAGGCGGAAGTCCCTCAAAGTGATTTTATTAGATTCCCAACAGTGGCCAGTATACCTTGGCGGCGGCCAACATGATAATCGAAGATGCGATGACCATCTTCCAGCCCACTTTAAGGAAATCGGAAGCTTTTAAATACCCCGATGCGTAAACAATCGTGCAGGCCGGCGTCCCGACCACCGTCAGATAGGCAAAAGACGAGGATACCGCCGTCACATAGCCGATAATAATCGGACTTTCCTTGGCCACCACCGCCGCCTTCAGCACAATCGGCCCCAACACCGCCACCGCCGCCCCATTGGACATGGTATTGGTGACCCCCGTGGTCAACACGGAAATCGCCGCCCACAGCCCGAAACCTTCGTCGGCCCCGAACGGCGCCAGGAAATTCAGGAAGCTGATGGCGACCCATTCGGCAGCCCCGGTGTCCTTCATCTGCAGGCCCAGCGATATGGCGGCACCGTACAACAGCACAACGCCCCAGTTGACGCCGGAATTGATGTCCTGCCATCGAACCAGGCCGACGACGAGGAACATGGCAGCGCCGGAAACGGCGACCGTGCCCATGCCGATATCGCCGGAGATAAAAATCCAGCCCAACAGAACCAGGAAAAAAATGCCGATGGCCATCCAGTCCACGGGCTTCATCGGGCCTTCTTCCTCGATAAGGGCGCGCAGCTTGACGATGGCGCGCGACATGTCCCGGTATTCGGGGCGGAAGGTCCAGAACAGAACCCCGGTGACGATCGGCAACTGGATCAGGAACATCGGGTAAGCGTGGATCATCCAATCGACGTACTGGACCAGGAATTTTCGCGTTTCCGGATTGCCCGGATCATAGAAAAATTCCTTCCAATAGCCGATCATGATGGCGTTTCTGGCGCCGCCGGACGGCGTCCCGATGCCGGCCACCGACGCCCCATAGGCAATGGAAAACAATAGCACCGCGGCCAGGTTGCGGACCTTTCTCGGATCATCCGAGGTCAGCGTAATCAGTGTAATGCCCACCGGCAGCATCATCGCCGCCACCGTGTGTTCGCCGATGAAGGACGCCAGGATGCCGGAAACCAGAGCGACGCCGAAACACACCCGCCATGTCTTGGTGCCGGTAATGCGGACAATCAGCCAGGCAATGCGCTTATCAAGCTTCTGCTTGATGACGGCGACCGCCAGCATCAACGAGCCCATGATGAACAGTACCGAATCCGTCATCAGGCTTTTCGCCACGACCGTGGAATCGTGGCCCATCAACACCACCTGGGCAATAATGATCAGAAGCGCCACCGTCGGCAGGGGAACCGGCTCGGTGACGAACAGTATCACCGAGACGACGGACATGGTCAGCACGATCAGGCCGTCTTGGCTCAATCCTTCAGGCAGGGGAATATGCAGCATCACCGCGCCAACGATCATGGCGATAAAAAACCACTTCTTTTCCCAGAAAAAATAAAGGTTCAGCCACGAACCCCAAGCCATCGCCCTTTTGAGTTGGGAGAATCCCTTAACGCGGATACGATTCTGAAGGCTCTGCAGACGAGCCGCATGATCAGCCATTTAGTTTTTTCGTTTTTTAAAGTCCGGCTAGAAAAACTTTAA
>JAZFSL010000253.1:0-2210 GCA_036446135.1 Rhodospirillales bacterium
GCTTCATGAGCGCCATCGCCCGCACCGATACCAGCCTCGTTACCCGTTGGTGGTGGACCGTTGACCGTCTGACCCTGGCCGCCCTGGCTGCCATTATCGCCACCGGCGCAGTCCTCACACTGGCCGCGTCCCCGGCGGTGGCCGAGCGCATCGGCTTTGATACCTTCCATTTTGCCCGCCGCCAGTTCCTGTTCTTAGGGCTCGCCGTGACGGTGATATTCGCGACCTCGTTTCTGACCGACAAATGGGTCCGGCGTTTGGCCGTCGCCATTATGGGCGGGGCCGTGGTGCTGATGATTGCGACCTTGTTCGTGGGCGTCGAAATAAAAGGCGCGTCGCGCTGGTTGGTGGTTGCCGGTTATTCCCTGCAACCGTCTGAATTCGTCAAACCAGGCTTTGCCGTCGTTGCCGCCTGGATGTTAACCGAAAAGAGGCTCGATGATCAGTTTCCCGGCCACGCCATCGCCACCGGTTTGTTCCTGCTCGTTGCCGCGTTGCTGTTGTTGCAGCCCGATGTCGGCATGGCCATGGTCGTGGCGGCGGTTTGGTCGGTTCAGTTCTTTGTCGCCGGCTTGCCGTTGTTGCTGGTCATTGGGTTGGGGTTCTTGTTCCTGGGCGCCAGTGTCGGGGCGTATTTTTCCTTCGGCCATGTACAGGCCCGGGTTGATCGTTTTCTGGACCCGGCGGGCGGCGAAAGCTATCAGGTATCGCGCGCCCTTGAAGCCTTCAAAAACGGCGGCTGGGCGGGCCGCGGTCCCGGCGAGGGGCGGGTCAAAGAAGTCCTGCCCGATGCCCACGCGGATTTTATCTTCGCCGTCGCCGGCGAGGAATTCGGATTGATCCTGTGCCTGGTATTGGTGGCGTTGTTCGCCTTTGTCGTGTTGCGCGGGTTTTCCCGGGTGCTCAAGGACAACGACTTGTTTCAGTTGCTGGCGGTGACCGGCCTGCTGGTGCAGTTTGCCGTGCAGACGATTGTCAACATGGCATCCAACATTAACCTGATGCCGCCCAAGGGGATGACCTTGCCGTTCATATCTTATGGCGGATCATCGACGTTGGCGTTGGCTTTGGGCATGGGCATGGTTCTGGCACTGACCCGCGAGCGGCCGGGCGCAAGGAGCTCCAGATGACGTCTGGCAAACCCCTGGTTGTCCTCGCCGCCGGTGGCACCGGGGGCCATGTGTTCCCGGCCGAAGCCCTGGCAGCCGAGCTGTCCGGGCGTGGATGCCGTTTGGCGGTAGTCACGGACCGCCGGGGCGGCGTCTGGCAGAACAGGTCCGGAGATATAGACGTCCATCACATTTGCGCCAGCGGCGTTGCCGGTAAAAGTTTCGCCGCCCGGCTGCAAAGCGGCCCGCAATTGGCCATCGGCACCTGGCAGGCGCGGGGTTTGTTGAAACGCCTGCAGCCGAAGGCGGTGATCGGATTTGGCAGCTACGCCTCCGTACCGACGATGCTGGCGGCCAGCTTCGGTGGCTATCCGACGGCCATTCATGAACAGAACGCTATTTTGGGCCGCGCCAACAGGCTGCTGGCGTCGAGGGTAGAAAAGATCGCCACATCGTTCGATCAGACAGAGGGCCTGACTGACGCCAACGCCGCCAAAGTCACCCGCACCGGCACGCCCGTGCGCGCCGGCGTGACCGCGATCAGTAACGATCCCTATCCCGCCCTCGGCGACAAAGGCCCGCTATCACTTCTGGTCATGGGTGGTTCGCAAGGGGCACATGTTTTCTCCCAGGTTGTCCCCGCCGCCATGGGGCTCCTGGATGAAAGTCTGCGGAGCCGCATGAGCGTGACCCAACAATGCCGGCCCGAGGATCTGGATTTTGTCCATGGCCATTACAAGGGCCTCGGCGTCAAAGCCGAATTGAAGACCTTCTTCAACGATATTCCGCAACGGCTGAAAAATACTCACCTGCTGATCAGCCGCGCCGGCGCCTCGACGGTGGCCGAGACCCTGGTCGCCGGCAGGCCGTCGATTTTGGTGCCCTATCCCCATGCCATTGACGATCACCAGACCCGCAACGCCCACGCTGTCGATGAAGCGGGTGGCGGCTGGATGATACCGCAAGCAGCCTTAACCTCGACCAATCTGGCGATGCGTCTCGACTCGCTGCTCGGCTTGCCGGCGATCCTTGAAAAAGCAGCGCTTTCGGCCAAGGCCGCGGGCGCGCCGGATGCGGCGCAACGTCTGGCTGATATGGTGT
>JAZFSL010000254.1:0-3423 GCA_036446135.1 Rhodospirillales bacterium
CGGCGGCGCCATTTGCCGTCTCGTCAACAAGGGCCGTAAGAAGCATGGCGTGCGGTGCTCCGTGGAATCCACTGGTGGTTCCGTCTACAACATCAACACCATTCGCGCCGGCGAACTGGACATGGGCGTTGCCCAATCCGATTGGCAGTACCACGCCTATAACGGTACGGCCAAGTTTAAGAAACAGGGTGCCTTTAAGGGTCTTAGGGCTGTGTTCTCTGTCCATGCGGAACCTGTGACCATCGTTGCGCGTAAGGATTCTGGCATCAAGACCGTCGGCGACCTGGTCGGCAAGCGGGTCAACATCGGCAATCCAGGTTCCGGCACGGAAGCCACCTGGGGCGTCATGTGGGGCGCCATGGGCAAAACCAACAAAGACCTGAAGTTGGTTGCTCAGATGAAGTCGGCTGAAACGCCGGGCGCGCTTTGCGATAACAAGATCGACGCTTTCTTCTGGCTTGTCGGCATGCCGAACTCGCTCAACAAAGAAGCGGCGACGACCTGTGATGCCGTGTTCGCACGCGTTGAAGGTGCTGCCATTGACGGATTGGTGAAGAAGAACTCCTTCTATCGCTATGCGACGATTCCCGGCGGCATGTACCGGGGCAACCCGAACGATATCCCGACCTTCGGTGTCGGCGCGACGTTCGTTAGCTCCACCAAAACGCCTGCTAACACCGTCTATCAGGTGGTCAAGGCCGTGTTTGACAACTTCGCCGCGTTCAAGAAGTTCCATCCGGCTTTCGCTAATCTGAAAGAGAAAGAGATGATCAAAGATGCTCTTTCCGCGCCTTTGCATGACGGCGCAATGAAGTACTACAAAGAAAAAGGCTGGATGTAATCTGGTCATTGGGCGGGGAAGCGAAGGCTTCCCCGCCTTTCTTTTTTAAGTTTTAAGATTTTATTTTTTCAGCCTTTGTCGGGGAAACCTAAAAGCATTTCGAACTAGAAATTCCGGTCGAACCGCTTAAAAAAACAATTTTTTTGTGATCTGAGTTGCAGATGGAAAACCGAGGGTATTTAAGCCCCCGGGGGGAGGCAACGATGCAAGGAACTTTAGCAAGGAAATTTTTTATCCTGGTGGCGGCTGTCTTTCTGCCCATTGGCGGAGCGCACCAAGCCAAAGCGGAGGATATCATCATCGGGGTTGGCAGCAGCGCCCCCGTTCATTACCACCTGGGCAAGGCCCTATGCCGTGCCATACAGAAAACCCATCAAGGGATGACCTGCGGCACCCTCAGGATCGTAGGCCGTCACCAGGCCGAACCTCTTGCAGTATTGAATGATGTGCGGAACGGCGCCATGGAGGTTGGCATCGTTACCTCCGATTGGGTGCATCATACCTACAATGGCACCGGTCCGGTCAAGTTCATGGGCGACAAGTTTGTCAATCTCCGGAGCCTGTTCGTGCTTCATAGCGAACCTTTTACTGTTGTCGCCCGACGGGGCGCCGGGATCACCAAATTTGATGATCTGGCCGGAAAGCGGGTCAACATTGGTATTCCGGGATCAAACCAACGGGCTGTTATGGAACAGGTGATGGAGGCCAAGGGCTGGACACGCAAGTCGTTTCAAGTCGCCGATGAGTTAACCGGCCCTGAACAATCACTGGCGCTATGCCACGACCGCATTCAAGCCATGGTGGCGACCGTCGCCCATCCCGATTCTACGCTCGCTAAAACGATGAGTCTCTGTAACGCCAGGATTGTTTCTGTTGGCGGCACGGGGACTAGCAAGTTGTTCGCTGCAAATCCCTATTACGCCCCCACGGTTATTCCCGGTGGCGTATACAAGGGGCAATCCGCAGCCATCCAGACGTTTGGTGTGCGCGTCGCAGTAGTGGCTTCTAAAGAAATTTCAGAAGACGACATATACAAAGTTGTCAAAGCGGTGTTTAAAAACCTTGATAGTTTTAAAAGGCTACATCCTGCGCTCGAACAAATGCAGGCACAGGACATGATAAAAAATGGCTTAACTTTGCCGCTGCATCCGGGCGCGATCAGGTATTTTCGTGAAATGGGGATGATGTAAATCAAATTAAAGTTCCGGCTTCGTGTCCTTGTTTAACGGCCAAGGGAAGTCAAAAAATGTATAAACAGGGAGAAAATAATGAGCGAGGAAGTCGCTGCGGCCGATGAAATTGACCCGGATGAACTACAAGACCTGATTGCCGAATCAGATACCGGCGGGCGAGCGCCGGGTGGTGTTTCGGCCAAGGTTCTCTGGTATGTCCCGCTGACGTGGTCGGCGTTCCAGCTATGGTACGCTTCGCCGCTTCCATTTATCTTCAATATCGCGATTTTAAATTCGACCGAAGCGCGTTCCATCCATTTGGCTTTCGCGGTTTTCCTGGCGTTTCTGGCGTTTCCGGCGCTTAAACGATCGCCCCGCGATTACATTCCCATTCAGGACTGGGCGTTGGCGTTCATCGGCGCATTGGCGACCGGTTATATCTTTATTTTATTCAGGGAAATATCCGACCGCCCCGGCTTGCCGACGCAAATGGATATCGTCGCTTCTGTTATCGGTATTGTTATTATCCTGGAAGCCACCCGCCGCGCTTTGGGCCCACCGTTGATGGTGGTGGCGGCCATATTCCTCATGTACACGTTTGCCGGTCCATGGATGCCGGAAATGATTGCCCACAAAGGGGCCAGCCTTAACAAGGGCATGTCGCATTATTATCTGACTACGGAGGGCGTCTTCGGCATCGCGCTGGGTGTCTCGACAAGTATGGTCTTCTTGTTTGTGCTGTTTGGCTCACTGTTGGAAAAAGCCGGTGCCGGTAACTATTTCATCCGCGTTGCCTTTGCCTATATGGGCCATATGCGGGGCGGTCCGGCGAAAGCCGCCGTGGTATCGTCGGGAATGACGGGTCTGGTGTCCGGCTCGGCCATCGCCAACGTGGTGACGACGGGGACCTTCACTATCCCGCTAATGCGCAAAGTCGGCTTTTCGGCTGAAAAGGCAGGCGCCGTTGAGGTGGCGGCTTCCACCAACGGCCAGTTAACGCCGCCCATTATGGGAGCGGTCGCTTTCCTCATGGTCGAATACGTCGGCATCACGTATGTCGAGGTCATCAAGCACGCAGCATTGCCCGCTCTGATCTCTTATATAGCGCTGGTTTATATCGTCCATCTGGAGGCCATCAAGGCCGACCTGAAGGGCCTTCCCAGGCGCAGTCCGCCGAATTTCCTGCGTGGCGTGACCAGCTTTTTCATCACACTCGTCGGTCTATCCATTCTGACGGTGGTTGTCTATTACGGCCTCGGCTGGATGAAAGGCGCCTTCGGCGCCGCGACACCGTGGGTTGCGTCCGTCCTTTTGGCCATGTCCTATGTGGGGATTCTGAAATATTCCGTGGGCGTGCCGGAACTGGAAACTTCCATGGAAATTACCGAATTGCCCGAAGCCCGCCCGACA
>JAZFSL010000255.1:0-8172 GCA_036446135.1 Rhodospirillales bacterium
AAGGCCTTCCGAGGGCTTGGCCTGCTGACGTCCAAGCCGGTGCTGTATATCCTTAACGTCGACGAAGCGGCGGCTGCCGATGGCAACGAATTAAGCGCCAAGGCCGAACAGATGGCCAAGGCCGAAGGCGCCAGATCGGTGGTGATTTCGGCCAGGATCGAAGAAGAAATCGTCCAGCTTACGGATGCGGCGGAAAAGGCCGAATTTCTCGAAAGCATCGGCCTCAAGGAAACCGGCCTGGCGCGCGTTATCCGCGCCGGACACGAATTACTGCACCTGATTACGTTTTTTACCGTCGGCCCGAAAGAGGTCCGAGCCTGGACCATCCCCCTTGGCAGCACCGCCCAGGAAGCCGCCGGCACCATTCACACCGACTTCGCCCGCGGCTTCATCGCCGCGGAAACCATTTTCTACGATGATTTCATTGCGCTCGGCGGCGAACAGCCGGCCAAAGACGCCGGCAAAATGCGCTCCGAAGGCCGCGACTACACGGTCAAGGACGGCGACGTAATGTTGTTCAGGTTTAATGTCTAGAGGCGGGCAGCGCCGTCGACCTTGTTTGCTTCCCGATCTTCCCACAAAGGGTGCTATTTAGGCGGCGTTTCCCCGTCTTGCCTCTCTGGATGAATGCGCTAGGTTATGACGGAGAAAAAACGGGCAATCAACAAGGAGGGTTTCATGGGGGAAATCATCAGACTGACCGCCGCCGACGGCCACGAATTCGGCGCTTACAAAGCCACGCCTGAAGGAGATGCGAAAGGCGCGATCGTCGTCATTCAGGAAATTTTCGGCGTCAACATCCATATCCGCGAAGATACCGACCGCTTTGCCGAGCAGGGCTATCTCGCTATCGCGCCGGCCATCTTTGACCGCTTTCAACGGGGCGTCGATCTTGGCTACGAAGATGATGACAAAACCATCGGCCGGGGACTCAAGGCGCAAGGCAATGAAAACCTCGACCTCGTCATGGCCGATGTGAAGGCTGCCCATGATGCGGTCTCCAGCGCCGGGAAAGTCGGCATTACCGGCTATTGCTGGGGCGGGGTTGTTGTATGGGCCGCCGCCTGCCGCCTCGAATTCGACGCCGCCGCAGCGTATTACGGCGGCGGCATCATCGATCTTAATGATGAAACCCCGAAATGCCCGACTATCCTGCATTTCGGCAAGCATGACGCGTCCATTCCGCTTGCCGACGTCGATGTCATTGCCGCCGCACACCCGGAGGTGGCGGTGAATATTTATGACGCCGGGCATGGTTTTAACTGTGACCACCGGCCGGAATATCACGAAGAAAGCGCCCAGTCGGCGCTAAAACGCACCCTCAATCTGTTTCAGGAGCACGTCGGTTAATGGCAAATGCTCCCGGGACCCCACCCTTCATCGGTGTGATCGGCGGCAGCGGCGTTTATGACATTGACGGTCTTGAAAATACCCGCTGGGAGAAAGTTACGTCTCCGTTTGGTGAGCCATCAGATGAGTTGCTGATGGGGGAGCTTGAAGGCCAGCCTATGGTTTTCCTGCCGCGCCACGGACGCGGCCACCGCATTCCGCCGAGCGAGCTTAATTTCCGCGCCAATATTGATTGCCTGAAACGTGCAGGTGTGACGGAAATTATTTCCGTTTCGGCCTGCGGCTCGTTTAAGGAAGAATTACCGCCGGGGACGTTTGTTATCGCGGATCAGTTCATCGACCGTACATTCGCCCGCGAAAAAAGCTTCTTTAGCACCGGGCTGGTGGCGCATGTGGGTTTGGGCCATCCGGTTTGTTCGCGCCTCGGCAACGCCATCGAAGACGCCATCAAGGGCCTTGATATTCCTTACCAGCGCGGCGGCACGTATTTGACCATGGAAGGGCCACAGTTTTCGACCCTGGCGGAATCGGAACTGTACAGGTCCTGGGGCTGCGACGTCATCGGCATGACCAACATGCCAGAAGCCAAACTCGCCCGCGAGGCCGAGATATGTTACGCCACCGTCGCCATGGTCACCGATTTCGACTGCTGGCATCCGGAACACGACCACGTTACGGTCGACGCCATTATCCAGGTTCTGTTGGGCAATGCGGAAAAGGGCAGGGCGCTGGTCAAGGCAGCGGCGCCGGGGTTGGCGGGGCGGACGGAAAGCTGTTCCGCCGGATGCCATACTGCGCTTGAGACCGCCATCATCACCCAGCCCGACGCCCGCGACCCGAAAATGGTTGAAAAGCTTTCCGCCGTCGCCGGGCGCGTGCTGGGGAGCTAGACGGGCGTTTTGATGAAGATTAAACCGCCGACGTATTTTCTAGGTGCAACCGGATTGATGACGGCGCTGCATTTTTATTATCCGGTCCTGCAATGGGTAGCGCCGCCGTTAAGTTACATTGGCTGTGCCCTGTTCGCCTTGGGCGTGGTAGCCGTGATCATAATTAAAAAGCGTTTTGACGCTGCTGACACCACCATCAAACCGTTTGAAGTATCATCGGCCTTGCTGACTGACGGGCCATACCGGCATTCCCGCAACCCCATTTATGTCTGCATGATGTTGGGCCTGATCGGCATTTTTATCGCCTTCGGTTCGCTCAGCCCGGTGATTGTTATTCCGGTGTTTTTCTGGATTATAAATTCGCGCATTATCCCGGTCGAAGAAAGCATGCTGGAAGATGCCTTCGGAGAAGATTACCGTAATTTCAAGTCCGGCGTCCGGCGCTGGATATAACAGATTTCAAGGAGACACCCCCATGCCCAAAGCCTATTGGATCGGCGCCTATGACGCCATCAACGACCCGGAGAAGGTAAAAGCCTACGTCGAAGCCGCCGGTCCGGTACTGATCGAACACGGCGGTAAAATTCTCGCCCGCGGCGGACGATCGGCGACCTTCGAAGGGGTCGAGAAAGTGCGCATCGTTGTCGTCGAATTCCCCGACCTGGAAACGGCGGAGACCTGTTATGCGTCGGACGGCTACCGGGCGGCGCATGCGCTTCTGGGCGACGGCGGCGTGCGTGAGCTGTTCGCCGTCGAGGGCGCGGAATAACCAGCTGATGAAAGTCGACGGCAAACCTTTCCGCACTATCTGGCTGGCGGATGATGGCAGGACGGTCGAGATCATCGACCAGACCCGGCTGCCTTTTGAATTCATCGTCGTGTCCTTGGCAACGATGGAGGACGCGGCCACCGCCATCCGCGACATGCTGGTCAGGGGCGCGCCGCTGATCGGCGCCACGGCGGCTTATGGCATAGCGCTCGGCATGAACGGCGACGCCAGCGACGCGGGCCTGGAAAAATCCGCCGATACCCTGCTGGCGGCGCGGCCGACGGCGGTCAACCTGCGCTGGGCCGTCGATGAAATGCGCACGCTTCTGGGCCCACTTGATGAAAATGCCCGCGTCGAGGCCGCCTATGCCCGCGCCGCCGAAATCGCCGATGAGGACGTGGAAATCTGCTCGTCTTTGGGCGAGAACGGCAGGGCACTTATCGAAGATGCATGGAAGAAAAAAGGCGGCGGCGGGGAGGATACCGTTAACGTGCTGACCCATTGCAACGCCGGCTGGCTGGCGACGGTGGACTGGGGTACGGCGCTGGCGCCGATTTATAAAGCCCATGACGCGGGCATTCCCGTTCATGTCTGGGTCGATGAAACCCGGCCGCGCAACCAGGGCGCCAGCCTGACGGCGTGGGAACTGGCCCAGCACGTGGTGGCGGCCACGGTCATCGTCGACAACGCCGGCGGTCATTTGATGCAGCAGGGCCAGGTGGACATGTGCATCGTCGGCACCGACCGCACCACGGCGTCGGGCGATGTCTGCAACAAGATTGGCACGTACCTGAAGGCGCTGGCGGCAGACGACAACGACATTCCTTTTTACGTAGCGCTTCCCGGCCCGACCATCGACTGGACCATCGACGAAGGCCGCGACATCCCCATCGAGGAGAGAGACGCCGACGAAGTCACCCGTATGACCGGCTGGTCGCCCTCGGGCGAGGTGACGACGGTGGACATTACGCCCAGGGGCGCCGAGGCCGCCAACCCGGCCTTTGACGTAACGCCCAGAAGGCTGATCACCGGGCTGATTACCGAGCGCGGCGTGTCGGCGGCCTCGAAAGAGGGCTTGGCAAAACTTTATCCGGAGCAAGCACAATGAAAATGAAACTCTATGCTCTGGATGGTGCGTGCTCGATGGCGCCGCACATTATTCTCGAATATCTGGAACTGGATTACGATCTGGTCATGGTCGATCGGGAAAAACTGCTGGAACCGGAACACATGGCCGTCAATCCCATGGGCCAATGCCCCAGCCTCGCCACGGATGAGGGGTTGATTACTGAAAGCATCGCCATCCTGTTGCATCTCGACGAGAAATACGGTGAAGGCCGCATCTCGCCGCCGGCCGGTTCCTGGGCCAGGGCGGAAATGATGATGCGGTTGATGTTCATGGCGTCGCAGGAACACCCGGCGTTCGGGTTATGGCTGCGCCCGTTCCGGTTTCACGATGACGAAAAAATCCAGGCCGACCTCAGGGAAGTCGGAAATGCGCGCTTCGCCCAGTGTTTCCAGCGCCTCGAAGGCTGGCTTGAGGGCCGCGACTGGCTTATCGGCGATCATCTGACCTTGGCCGATGCCCTGGCCTTTGTTCATATCCGTTGGGGACTGCGCGTTGATCCGCCATCGACGGAATATCCCAATATCTGGCGCTTTGCCGAGATGATGGCAGACGTTCCCGCCGTCAAGCGGGTCATGGAGCAGGAAGGGATTTCGCTGGAAGATTAAGCAAAACAGTGGACGCTATAACATGAAGGTTCTCATCACCGGGGGGCTGGGGTTTTTAGGCCTCGGTATTGCACGTAAGTTAATCGAACGGGACGAGGTCGAAAGCCTCGTCCTTTTCGACGTTGCCGTTCCCGACGCTTTGCCGGATGGGTTGAATGACCGCGTAAGCATGGTTGCAGGCGACATCTCCGACAGCACCCAAGTGACGGCGCAAGTCGATCAAGACGACATCGCCGTCTTTCATCTGGCCTCCGTCGTCAGTGCCGGCGGTGAAAAGGATTTCGACCTCGCCATGCGAGTTAATCTCGACGGCGGGCGAAATATTTTGGAGGCCTGCCGGGCACGGAAAGGTGCGCCCAAGGTTATCTTCACATCGTCGTTGGCCGTGTTCGGCGGCAACGCTTTGCCGGATACCGTCACCGACATGACCCGCGTGGTGCCGGAAACGACCTACGGCATGACCAAGGCCGTCGGCGAAATGATGATTAACGACTACACGCGAAAAGGCTTCGTTGATGGCCGGGCGGCCCGGTTGCCGACGGTTATCATCCGGCCCGGCCCCCCCAATGCGGCAGCCTCGGGGTTTGCCAGCGGCGTTTTCCGCGAACCGCTGGCAGGTAGCGAACACGCTCTGCCTGTCGGCATGGATACAAAAATGATGGTCATCGGCTATCGTAATGCTGTCGCCGGTTTAATCGGGCTTTTGGATGCCGATGGGGACGATATCGGCCCTGACCGCATCGTC
Source organism: Rhodospirillales bacterium (assembly GCA_036446135.1). Taxonomy (GTDB): domain Bacteria; phylum Pseudomonadota; class Alphaproteobacteria; order Rhodospirillales; family Casp-alpha2; genus Casp-alpha2. The sequence goes on from JAZFSL010000255.1 coordinate 5,489, forward strand.
GGCCTGCCTAACAAGGCCTATTCGGTGACGGAAATGATCGCAGCGCTTGAGGCCGTGGCGGCGGATAAAGCTATTATCCTCGGTCCCATCACGCCCAGCCCCGATCAGGCGGTGCAAGCCATCGTCGGCTCGTGGCCTTTGGCCATGGAAGACACGCGGGCCAAAAACCTTGGCTTGCCGGCAGATGAAAGCCTGAAAAATATTATCGAAGAGTATCTTGAGGATTTCGGATAGGCATAAATTATGACCGACCTGAAAAACCACTGGCAGGGGGTCTATGCCGGCAAGGCCGAGGATGCCCTGACCTGGTTTCAGGACATGCCCGAGGTCTCGTTGGGCCTGATCGCGCGCACCGGGGCGCTTCCGGATGCCCGGATTATTGATATCGGCGGCGGTGCTTCGCGTCTGGTTGACGGCCTGCTGGAACGGGGTTTTTCCGATTTGACGGTGCTCGACATCGCCGATGCGGGGTTGCAGCAGTCCAAAGATCGCCTCGGCGATACTGCCGCCCGCATCAAATGGCTGGTTGCCGATATCACGCATTGGACGCCCGCTGGAAGTTTTGATCTTTGGCACGACCGGGCGGTGTTTCATTTTCTGACCGATGAAAAAGGCCGCGCCGCCTACCGGAACACCCTGGAAGCCGCCCTTGTCCCCGGTGGACAGATTATTATCGGCACCTTTGCGCTGGACGGCCCGGAGAGTTGCTCCGGCCTTCCCGTCAGGCGCTATGACGGGGAAGCCCTGGGCCGGGAACTGGGGCAGGGGTTCCGGCTTGAGGAAAACGTCCTCGAAGGCCACGTCACGCCCAAGGGCAACACCCAGCATTTCCAATTCTCCCGCTTCGTCCGTCTTTGAGGCCATGTATTGAAGCGGTTGGGCAAACCATTTATGGGTATTGCCGTAATGACAAAATCCAAAAAACCAGTCTCCGTCGAAGACGCCATCGACAGCCGCCGTTCCATCCGCCGCTTCCTGCCCGACCCGGTGGCGCGCGAAACGGTCGAGGAAATACTGACGCTGGCCAGCCGCGCGCCCAGTGGCACCAACATCCAGCCGTGGAAAGTAACCGTCGTCACCGGGGCCAAGAAAGACGACTTGTCGGCGGATATTCTTAAAGCTCACGACAATAACCCGGGAAAACCCGGCGACGAATTTCAGCGGGAATACGATTATTACCCGACCAAGTTTACCGAGCCCTACCTGGGGCGGCGGCGCAAGGTCGGCTGGGATCTCTATGGATTGCTCGGCATCGGCCGCGAAGACAAGGACAAGATGCACGCCCAGCACGGGCGCAATTATGTTTTTTTCGACGCCCCGGTTGGGCTGTTTTTTACCATCGAGCGCCACCTTGCCATCGGCAGCTGGCTCGATTACGGCATGTTTTTGCAAAACATCATGCTGGCGGCGCGCGGCAAGGGCCTGCACACCTGCCCGCAGGCGGCGTTCGCCAATTATCACACCATCATCCGCCAACACTTAGACATTTCCGAGGACGAGGTCGTCATCTGCGGCATGTCGTTGGGCTATGCCGACCCGGAAGCCATTGAAAACACCCTGGTCACGGAACGCGAACCGGTTTCCGGATTTTGCAGATTTGTAGGCTGGTAAACACCCCCATGAAAAAAGCGCCCCGGAGGCATAGACAGGCCGGGGGGCAGGCGTTTCCCCTGTCAATCTGGGGATGGCCCATTGTAAATCAATGGGTTATTCTCGTTTCAAACCGGGAATCCCTTAACCGATGAAAAACCTGTGGTCCGATCATCAAGCGCGATCATTTGTCCGCCGTTACGCCAAGGCCGGCGTTAACAAGGACCGGGCGCTCTTGGTCTACATGTCACGCTTGTTGGGCGGCGAGTCCCGGCTGGTGCTGCATGGCGGCGGCAACACGTCGGTCAAAACCGTCATGCCCGACATCCTGGGCCGAAAGACCGAGGTGCTGTGCGTCAAGGGATCGGGCCGGGATTTGGGCGATATGGAGCCCCAGGGACTGCCCGCCGTCCGTCTCGGGCCGCTCCGTGAGATGGCGGGGCTGAAAAAATTATCGGACCAGGACATGGTCAACGCCCAGCGGATAAACCTTTTGGATTCCACGTCGCCCAACCCGTCCGTAGAAACGCTGCTGCACGCCTTTCTGCCGCACAAGTTCATCGCCCACACGCACGCCAACGCGGTGCTGTCCCTGACCAACCGGAAAGGCGGCGAGGCCATGTGCCACCGCGTTTTCGGCAAACGGATGGGCCTCGTTCCTTACATCATGCCGGGCTTCGATTTATCGAAGAAGGCCTTCGAGGTCTTCGAAGCGGATCCCGCCGTAGAGGGGCTTATTCTTCTCAAGCACGGCATTTTCACCTTCGGCGATACGGCCGGGGAAGCTTACAAACGCATGATCGATATGGTGACGCTGGCGGAAAAACGCCTCAAGAAAGGCCGCAAAAAAGCCTTCGCCGCCGCCAGGCTGTCAAAAAAGACGGCATCCCTGGCCGACATCGCACCGATCTTGCGCGGTTTGACGCGGCACGACGCCAAGCGGCTTATTTTTGATTTCCGGGGCGGTAAAAAAGTTTTGGATTTCGTCAACGGCCGCGACCTCAAACGCTATGCCTGCCAGGGCACGGCGACGCCGGATCATGTCATTCGCACCAAACCCAAACCGCTGATCACCCCGGTGCCGGAAAGTGGCC
>JAZFSL010000256.1:0-2156 GCA_036446135.1 Rhodospirillales bacterium
TGAAATTGGCGTCATGTGCGACGTAGCGCTTGACCCCTATAATTCCGACGGCCATGACGGGTTGGTCCGGGACGGAAAGATACTCAATGACGAAACGGTTGAGGTCCTGTGCCGGCAAGCCGTGGCCCAGGCGGAAGCCGGCTGCGATATCATTGCGCCGTCTGATATGATGGACGGGCGTATCGGTGCCATCCGCGATGCCCTGGACGACGGAGGTTTTTTAGACGTTCAAATTATGGCCTATGCGGCCAAGTATGCCTCCGGATTCTATGGGCCCTTTCGCGATGCCGTTGGATCCAAAGGCGCCCTGGCGGGCGACAAAAAAACCTATCAGATGGACCCCGCCAACACCGACGAAGCGTTGCGCGAAGTGGCCCTTGATATCAATGAAGGCGCCGACATGGTCATGGTCAAGCCGGGCTTGCCCTATCTGGATGTCGTGCGCCGGGTCAAAGACACCTTCGCCATGCCGACCTTCGCCTATAACGTCTCAGGCGAATACGCCATGTTGCGCGCTGCCGGCGACAAGGGCTGGCTGGATTACGAAGTGGTAATGATGGAAACGCTACTGGCGTTCAAGCGCGCCGGCGCCGACGGGGTACTGACTTATTCTGCCATCGAAGCCGCCCGTTTGTTGATAAAGGGCTAAGCTTTCAAGGCGTCCTTGAGGTCTAACAAGCGGTCGATATCCAGAACCACCATCAAATTATTCTCAAGCCGGTAAACACCGCTGGAAAAATCCCGCCCCCGGCCATACTCATAGGGGGTTGGGGAGTGATAATTATTACAACAGGTTATGGTGGCAGGAGCGTTAAATCACACCCTTCTCGTGAAGCGCCTGGATTTCCTCAGCGCTCATATCGAGAAGTTCTTTTAGGACTTCGCCAGTGTGTTGGCCCAACAGCGGCGGCGCACGGCGGTATTCGGGCGAGGTCTTTGACATTTTGATCGGACTGGCGATCAGGTGCAGCGGATTGTCGCCGGTGAGTGGGTGGTCCATTTCCAGGTCCATGCCCCGGGCCGTGACCTGGTGGTCGGCAAACACTTGATCAATGGTATTAATGGGGCCACAGGTGACGTTGATCTTTTCCAGCCCTTCGATCCAGTGTTGCGTCGGTTTTCCGGCGATGATGGTCGACAGCTTTTCGATCAACCGGTCGCGGTTTATGACCCGCTGTTCGTTGCTGTTGAAATCGAAGTCACTCGCCAGTTCCGGCGCCCCGGCGAAATTGCAGAACCTCTCGAACTGGGCGTCGTTGGCGGCGGCCAGGACCATATTGCCATCCTCTGTAGCAAAGGCCTGATAAGGAACGATGTTGGGATGCGTATTGCCGAGCCGCTTTGGCGTTTCCCCGGTGGTCAGATAATTCAGTCCCAAAATCGACAATGTTGCGGTCATCGTATCCAGCATACCGATGTCGATGTGCGGCCCTTCCCCTGTTACCTCGCGGTGGCGAAGGGCGGCGTTGATGGAAATGGCGGCGTACATGCCGGCCATCAAGTCGGCGACGGGGATGCCTGCTTTTTGCGGTTCCCCTTCCGGTTCGCCGGTGATGCTCATGAACCCGCCCATGGCCTGGATTAAAACATCGTATCCGGGCCGCGACGCATAGGGGCCGGTATGACCGAAGCCGGTAATGGAGCAATAGACCAGACCGGGGAAATCGTCTTTCAGCTTGTCGTAGGAAAGGCCGTACTTGTCGAGTCCGCCGAACTTGAAATTTTCCACCAGGATGTCGGATTTTTCGATCAAACGGCGGGTCAGGGTTTGGCCTTCGGGCTTGGTCAAATCGATCGTGATCGAACGCTTGTTGCGGTTGGAACTGGAAAAATAGGCACTTTCGCTGGTGTCCTCTCCCTTCTCGTCTCTGATGAAGGGGGGCGCGAAGCGGCGGGTGTCATCGCCCGTGCCGGGCTGTTCGACCTTGATGACATCGCAGCCGAGGTCACCGAGAATCTGGGTGCAGGTGGGACCGGCAAGGATTCGCGTCAGGTCGAATACCCTAAGACCTTTGAGGGGGCCACTCATGGAATATTTTTTATCTCTATTAACGGGAAAAGGTGCAACGGTTCGGGCCGTCCGTAGAATGGTATACAATACCGTCTTTATATAGGAACGGCTAAGCCGTCGGCAAGACGCACGTCCGCTTTGCCGT
>JAZFSL010000257.1:0-2213 GCA_036446135.1 Rhodospirillales bacterium
CGCCCGCCGCCTATCTTGATACCCTCAACGAGACCCAGCTACAGGCGGTCGAGACCATCGACGGCCCGGTGCTGGTCTTGGCCGGTGCTGGGACAGGCAAGACCCGGGTGCTGACGACGCGGCTGGCACATATATTGCTGCAGGGCCGTGCGCGTCACTGGGAAATCCTCGCCGTCACCTTCACCAACAAGGCCGCCACGGAAATGAAAAACCGGGTGGCTAGCCTGCTGAATATTGTCGGGGAAGGAGGATGGGTCGGCACCTTTCATGCCATTGGCGCGCGCATCCTCAGATCACACGCCGACATCGTCGGGCTGAAATCCAACTTTACCATCCTCGACGCAGACGATCAGGTGCGCCTAATCAAGCAACTGATGGAAAACCACGACATCGATGAAAAAAAATTCCCACCGCGTGCGCTCAATGGCATTATCCAGCGCTGGAAAGATAAAGGCCTGACGCCGGAAACCGTGTCTGATGTAGAAGGCACGACGGCGGGTGGCGGCGGGGCTTTGGGCCTGTACGCCGAATACCAGGAACGGCTCAGAAACATCAACGCAGCCGATTTCGGCGACTTACTTCTGCATTGCCTGACGCTGTTCAGGGACGAGCCGGAAATCCTCAAAAAATATCAAGCCCAGTTCAAATATCTATTGGTCGACGAATACCAGGACACCAACGTCGCGCAATATCTGTGGCTCAGGCTTTTGGCCCAGGGACACAAAAACATCTGCTGCGTCGGCGATGATGACCAGTCGATCTATTCCTGGCGCGGCGCCGAGGTCGAAAACATTCTTCGTTTCGAGAAGGATTTCGTAAACGCCACGGTTGTCCGCCTCGAGCGCAATTACCGCTCGACGCCGCATATACTGGCCGCCGCCTCGGGGCTGATCGACCACAACGAAGGCCGCCTCGGCAAGACGCTGTGGACGGATATCAACGACGGTGACAAGGTCCGCGTCGTCGGCGTCTGGGATGGCGAAGAAGAAGCCCGCGTCACCGGCGACGAGATTGAGTCGCTACACGCCAAAAAACAGAACCTCAACCAGATCGCCGTGCTGGTGCGCGCCGGGTTCCAGACCCGCGAGTTCGAAGAACGGCTGATAACGCTCGGCGTTCCCTACCGGGTCATCGGCGGGCCGCGGTTTTACGAGCGCCAGGAAATTCGCGACGCCATCGCCTATTTCCGCATTGCCGCCCAACCCGAAGACGATCTGGCGTTTGAGCGCATCGTCAACTTGCCGAAGCGCGGCCTCGGTAAGGCGACCTTGCAAACCATACACCGCCTCGCCCGGGCCGAGCAAATCCCCATGGCCGCAGCCGCCAGACGGTTGACGGAAACCGACGAGATCAAGCCGAAAGCCAAACAAACCCTGGCCGGCTTGCTGGATGATTTCGAAAGCTGGCGGGCCGAGATGGAGACCATGCGCCATCCTGAGCTGGCGGAAAAAATCCTAAACGAATGTGGCTATATCGCCATGTGGCAAACATCGACGGCGCTCGAAGCCCCCGGCAGGCTGGATAACATCCGCGAACTGCTGGTGGCGCTGGAAGATTTCGAAAACTTCCAGAACTTTCTTGAACACGTCAGCCTGGTCATGGAAAACGACGATTCCACGGTTACCGACAAAGTAAATTTAATGACGCTGCACGGCGCCAAGGGGCTGGAATTCGATAGCGTGTTTTTGGCCGGGTGGGAAGAAGGCCTGTTCCCCCATCCCCGCACGCTGGATGACAGCGGCCTCGCCGGCCTGGAAGAAGAACGCCGCCTCGCCTATGTCGGCCTGACCCGGGCAAAAAAAATGGCCACCATCAGCTTTGCCGCCAACCGGCGTATCCACGGGAAATGGCAAAGCGCGGTGCCGTCACGTTTTATCGACGAATTACCGCAAGACCATATCGACATTCGCTCAAAACCCGGCCTCTACGGCGGGCGGCGGACTTTTGACAGAGCAAGCGGCAGCGGCTTTGGCGGGCGCCAAGCAACTTTCCGGGGCAACCATTCTCAGGGAGCTGAACATGGGAATAATAATAATCAGGGGGCTGAGCAGGATAACAACGAGTCTTCCCTTCAAACCGGGCAGCAGATTTTCCACCAGAAATTCGGCTACGGTAAAATTCTCTCCACTGACGGCGGCAAGCTGGAAATCGCCTTCGAGAAGGCCGGCAATAAAAAGGTCATGGCGAGCTTCGTGGAAGCCGTTTGATGGCGA
>JAZFSL010000258.1:0-4600 GCA_036446135.1 Rhodospirillales bacterium
AATCGACGTTGATCAAGTTGTTGGCCGGACGTCTGGAAGCAATGTCTGGTGACGTATTCAAGCCCAGGAAGCTTCGGGTCGGATATTTTGCCCAGCACCAGACGGACGAGCTTGACATGGAAGCAACGCCCCTGATCGAAATGTCCCGCAAGCGCCCCCGCGACCTGGATGTACAGCTCAGATCGCAGCTTGGCCGTTTCGGGTTTTCCCAGGAACGGGCCGATACCAAGGTCGGCAACCTGTCCGGCGGCGAAAAGGCCAGGTTGCTATTTGCCCTGATGACCTGTGACAAGCCGCACATTCTGTTGCTGGACGAACCAACGAACCATCTGGACGTGGTTTCCCGCGAGGCCTTGATCCAGGCTATCAACGGCTTTAAGGGCGCGGTCATTATCGTTAGCCATGATCCGCACATCATCGAAATGACCGCCGACCGGTTCTGGCTGGTCGCCAATGGTGGGGTGCAACCCTATGACGGCGACCTCGACGATTACCGGAACTTCTTGCTGGGGCGCGGCAATGGCGGCAACGGTGGCAAAAAAGAAAAAGAAAAACCGGCGCCGGAAGAAAACAACCCGCAGACTAAAAAGCAAAAGCGCCAGGCCACTGCCGAAGAAAGAAAGGTCAAGGCGTCCCTCAAAAAACAACTGGCTCGGGCTGAAACAGGGGTCCAGAAACTTGAGACCAGGAAAACGGAACTTCAAGATGCTTTGGCGGCGCCGGAACTCTATGAAGGGTCCAACGCGGACCTGCTGGAACTGCAAATGCAATATGCCGAGACGGAAAACGACCTTGCCGCCGCTGAAGAAGCCTGGGTCGATCTGCAGGAACAGTGGGAGCAGTTATGATGGGGCCATATATTCCGAGGTCCGAAGCGGCATCCATTTTACGGGCAGCAATCGGAGACAGTCCTTGTCCGACGCCCGCCTGAAAGCCGATATCTGGATTATGGCCCATGTCAGGCGCTGTTCTGCCGAGGGCATTCCCGCCACCGTCGTCCAAAAGGGCGACGAGCGGGGCGGCGTGTTGTTGTTGAAGCTGAATCAGATGGAGCTTGGTTGCCGGGTGCTGTCGCAAACGACGGATATGGATGGCAACCGGGCGTGGATGGCGGCTTTTGACGGCAAGTTGGTGCCGGAAAAAGAAGCCGACGACTATATTTCCCGCGCCATGGGCCGCGACCCCGATCTATGGGTGGTGGAAATAGAGCACCGCGACGGTTGGCACCCGTTCGAGGGCGAGGAAATCTAACCCCTAAAGGTCAATATCGATATCACCTTTGGGCTGAGCCGAGCAAATCAGCACGTGCCCCGGATCAGGCGGGATGACCGGCTCTTCCGGGTAATTCACCTCACCGTCTTTCAGTTCGATCATGCAGGTATGGCAAATCCCGCTGCGACACGAAAACGCCGGCGCCAGGCCCAGGGATTCGGCAAAATCCAGAAGGTTTTCAAATTTTGCGTCCCACGGCGCGCTTTTATCGCTATCGGAAAACGTCACCATCGGGCCCGCCACGGCGGCATTTTCTGTGGCAACAGGAGAGGCCTGGTCGGGGCCGGGAGCGCCTTCGCGCAAAACAGTTGCCGGGCCGAAAAATTCGTAGTGGATGGCGTTCTCATCGACGCCCCAATCACACAACGCATTGTAGACAGCTTTCATGAATGGAGGCGGGCCGCAAAGGTAAAATTCGTAATCCGTGTCACCCAGTAGATCCTGCAGCAGGTCCCCGGTGAAGTAGCCTTCGGAATCATAATGTTCGCCCTTAACATCTTCCGGGCTGGTTTTTTCATAGACAATATGCGCGCTGACATTGGCATGCTTGGCGGCGAGTGCGCGCACATGCTCGCCCATGCAGTGTTCATTGCGGCCTCGGGTGCCGTGCAAAAACCAGGTTTTCCGTCCCGCACCGTTTTCGCAGATTGTATTGAGCATACTGATCATCGGTGTCAGCCCGACGCCGCCGCTGAGCAGCACCACGGGTTTATCTGATTCCATATCCAGGTGAAACTTTCCCGCTGGGTTCTTGGCGTTGAGTTTGGCGCCGACGTCGATTTTATCATGGAAAAATATTGACGCCTTGCCCTCCGGTTCCCGCTTGATCGTCAGCCGGTAATGGTCCGTGTCATTGGCGCTGCTGGATAAAGTGTAGGTCCGCTTGACGGGACTTGCTTCACCGGGGATATCGAGGTCGAGCGGCAGAAATTGCCCCGGCAGGAAGGATGGCAGGGGCTTGCCGTCCTCGGGCTTCAAATAGAAAGACGTAATGATGTCGTTCTCGGCAATCTTTTCGTCAACGACAAAGATGCGCGTTTCTTCCCAGGAGAACTCCAACATTAAACAGGCAGCCCAATTTCAAATACGATCATGGCTCCAAGAACCATGGAAAAGACGCCGATGCATCCCTTGGCCCCGTTGTGCAGCCATGTCAGCGTCCGGTCCAGTTTATTCAAGGGCCAGGCGATGACGGTGGTCAGGATTGCCATGCCGAGCATGGACCCGAGGCCGAAAAGGGAGATGTAGAGCAATCCGGTGGCGGTTGAAGGAATGTTCCCGGCGGCCAGCACGATGAGCGCCGCCGAGCCCGCCATACCATGCATGAGGCCGACCAGAAACGCCCTGACCATAACCCGCTTCGGATGTCCGTGATCGTGGTGTTTAGGGTCGTGGACTTTTTCACCGACATGGGAATGGGCGTGGAAATGAACAACGCCGTCACCATGGCGGTGGCGATGAAAATGGATGCGTTCGCGAACCATACGGACGAGGACATCGCCACCCAGAACAATCAGCATCACGCCAACGGCTACTTCCAGCATATGGGCAAGGTCTGCGGGAATAACCGTTTTCATCACCAGGGCGGCAGTGCAAAAAATGCCCAGCGTTAACGTGTGTCCGACCCCCCATAACAGACCAATGGGTATGGCCTTGCGGAGCGAACCGGCGCGTGACGTCAACGTCGCCACGGCGGCGACGTGATCGGCCTCCAGGGTATGGCGCATACCGATCAGGAAACCTAAGGCGAGAACGGAAAGCATCATTGTCCCTAAGCCAAAGCATCGGGGGTTACAATCACAACAATCAACTTTTTTAGCCCCTCAGCCGGGAAACAATCTCGGCCATGATTGAGACGGCGATTTCGCCGGGGGTGACGGCGCCGATATCCAGGCCGATGGGTCCGTGGATTAGCGCGAAGGCATCTTTATCAATGCCCTGTTGGCCTCCTTGTCCGATGAGGCGTTCTTGGCGTTTGGCGTGTGTCCGGCGACTACCGAGCGCACCGATATAGAAAGCGTCAGTGGCCAATGCCCCAATCAGCGCCGGGTCATCAAGCTTCGGGTCATGGCTTAGCGAGACGACGGCTGTTCGGGCATCCGGTTTCAGTCCGGCAATGGCTTCCCCCGGCCACCGCCGGTCGATGGCAATACCGGGAAACCGTTCCGCCGACGCCCAGGCGTCCCTTGGGTCGATGACGGTAACGGCCATTCCGGCACTTGCGCCCATGCTGGCAAGGGCTTGGGCAATATGAACGGCGCCGACAATCAACAGCCGGAGCGGCGGGTTGAAAACGGCAACAAATTTTGTCGCACCATCGAGCAGTCGGCTGGTGTCTGCGGGCTTGGCCTCCATGCGTGCCGGGGCGCCGGTTTCCATATCGATGACAATGGCGGCGGCGTTTCCGTCTTTTCGCGTTGCGGCCAGCTTTTCCAGTATGCCCTGCCAATCATCTGAAATGTGGGTGACAAAGATCCGAACCTGCCCTCCACAGGCGAGGCCGACTTCCCAGGCGTCTTCATTGGTGACGCCGAACTCAAGAACCTTGCAGGATTGGGGGTTAATCAGGTTCTGCGCCTCGGTGACGACGGCGTTTTCCACACAACCACCGGAAACGGAGCCGAAGAAAGCTGTTTTGTCGTTGATGGCTAACAGGCTACCCGCCGGACACGGCGATGAGCCCCAGGTTTCAATGACAATCGCCAAGGCCGCCTTGTCGCCGTTGTCGAGCCAGTCGAGCAATTGGCCGATGACATCAAGGGCGTCGATATTAAATTCTTCGGTCATTGTCCTGTATTTTGGCGTCTTTACATATGTTGAGGCAAGTGTACTAATTCCTCATCCGAGAGGGCTGGAATCAACCTGCCAGGCGGGAGAAAACGAAGAGAGATTTCATGCCAGAACTATCCATGACCGTAAACGGAAAACAGGTCACGGGCAGCGTTGAAGGCCGCACGCTGCTTGTCGAGTTTATCCGCGAAAACCTTGGCCTGACCGGCACCCATGTCGGCTGCGACACCAGCCAGTGCGGGGCTTGTGTCGTCCATGTCGACGGCAAACCCGTCAAAAGCTGCACCATGTTGGCACTTCAGGCCGAAGGCAAAGACGTCCGGACCATCGAAGGGCTGGCGACGGGCGACGAGTTGCATCCCATGCAGGAAGCGTTTCGGGAAAACCACGGTCTGCAATGCGGTTTTTGCACGCCGGGTATGGTGATGGCGTCGATGGCGTTGTTGCACGATAACCCGGACCCCAGTGAAGACGACGTCCGTCATGGCCTGGAAGGCAACTTGTGCCGTTGCACCGGATATCAGAACATCGTCCAGTC
>JAZFSL010000259.1:0-5027 GCA_036446135.1 Rhodospirillales bacterium
AGGCGTGATAGATCAAGCACCCGGACCCCCGATAACGGGCCTTTTTTTCCGGCATCGAATTTCAGCATGAGCCCTGCCTTACATCGTTCCCACAGGCGTGACCGGCGAACCGACCGCGCCGGGCATCCTAAGCGGTGGCGCCGTCAGCATAAAGCGGAAGCGGTTCTGGCGGCGCAACTCGGCGGCCAGTTCCGACAGATGCCAAAGCTCGCCCAAGTGAACGCCAAGGCGGAACAGGCAATGGCGGTGGATCGGCAGGTGCGAGCGGCCGCCCTGTGTTTGGCCGTCGCCTTTCGAATTTTCGACTGCCATATTGTCCGAAACGATGACCACCAGACCGCTGTCGGTAATCCATTGCAACAAACGGTCGTCGTAGCCATCCAGGACAGCGCAGGAATTATGAAGTTTTTTGGCGTCCGGGTTTCCATTCATGGCCAAAATCATATCGTCCCAGCCTGTGTGTAGGCACAGCATGTCGCCTTCTTCGACGGCAACGCCATCTTTATCCAGAACCTCCATCAATTGTTCGTAGCCGACGGCAATACGGTCATCGCCAAAATGGGCGTGCAGGTTGACCATAACGCCGCGTCCCTGAACACAGGATTCGGCCATGTTTTCGATGCCAAGCGCCCGCGTCCCCAATTTGCCGTCGCCAGGCGTGCCGCCGACATGGTCGCCGGGTTTATAGCCGTTGTAATAGACCGGCTCGGCCACGCCATCGCCATCGGCGTCAAACTTGGACCCGATATGGCAAAGGCTGTCCCACTGGGTTGAATACTGGCTGTAAAGAAGCATCGCCTCGTCGCAACTGACATCCATGTCGCCGGGCTTGAATTCGTCCCAGACGTAATTGAAATAGACATCGTCTTCGACAAAGACCGGCTTGAATGTCGGCGGGTGGCGTTTCGGGTTGACCGCGTTGCCGCCCGGCAAATCCAGCGGCAGGCTCAGACAAAAACTTTTTCCGTCTCGAATTTCCGCCGCGGCGGCTTTAACCCGGTCCGGCGTCAACAGGTTCAAACGGCCTTTCTGGTCGTCGTCACCCCAGTCCCCCCAGGTCGATCCTTCGGGTCTTTTTTTCCAGCGTTTGGTCATGTCGCATCCTTCTTTTGCCAGCGGCCATTTTCCGATTGCCGCCAGTACGTCAGGTCATGCCCGGCGTCGGTATATTCCTTCCACCGAACCCGGGCCGCCGCGACGGCTTCGGCGTCACGGCCGTCGAAGAGCTCGAAACAGCGCTCAAACTCGGAGACCTTGACCGAACTGGCACCGTCGGTGAGAAACAGGAAATTCGCCTGATTAAGGTTTTCATCCCCTACGCTAAGCCAAACGGGTTGTTCTTCGGGGTTTTCATCCGGGGCAGCGCCGTGCGGCAACCACGCGCCCTGTTCATAGGTCCACAAAAGCCCCGTTAATGATTCTACCCGCTCGTCTGATCCGGCCAGCACCAAGGCCCGCTTGCCGCCTTCCAGGGTTTTTTCCAGAAGCTTCGGCAGCACCCTTTCGAGGGGCATATTTTCCAGATGATAAAAGGCTATTTCGGTCAAAACGCCCCCGCCAGGATTATTTTTTTTTGACCTCGTGGTTATCAGCCACCATCCGGTCGAGCAGCCTGACGCCGAATGCCGTCGCCCCCTTGGGTGACAGGTCCATGTCTTTCTTGGACCAGGTAACGCCGGCGATATCCAAATGAGCCCATGGCGTGCGCCCGACAAAACGTTGCAGGAACTGCGCCGCCGTGATCGAACCGGCGCCGCGGCCGCCGGAGATATTTTTCATGTCGGCGATGTCGGATTTCAACATCTTGTCGTATTCGTCACCCAGCGGCATGCGCCAAAGTTTTTCGCCAGTAATCTCGCCGGCCTCGGTCAGTTGTTCGGCCAGCCGGTCGTTGTCGGCAAACATGCCGGCATATTCGTTGCCCAACGAAACAATAATAGCGCCGGTCAACGTCGCCAGATCAACGATGAATTTCGGTTTAAAGCGGTTGTTGGCGTAATGCAGCGCATCGGCCAGCACAAGCCGCCCTTCGGCATCGGTGTTCAGGACCTCAATGGTTTGGCCTGACATGGACGTAACCACATCACTGGGGCGTTGGGCATTGGCGCCCGGCATATTTTCGGCCAGCCCCACAACACCAACCGCATTACACCGCGCTTTGCGCCCGGCCAATGCCTTCATCAGGCCGATGACAACACCGGACCCGCCCATGTCGTATTTCATGTCTTCCATGCCGCCGGACGGTTTCAGGGAAATGCCGCCGGTATCGAACGTCACCCCCTTGCCGACAAAACACAACGGCATATAAGCGCGGGCTTCGGGGCCTTTTTTCGGCGCTTTGCCCTTCAAGCCCTTCCACTGCATGACCACCAGCTTGCTTTCGCGAATGCTTCCCTGGCCGACGCCCAACAGCGCCCCCATGCCAAGACGCTTCATCTGCACCTCGCCCAAAACCTCGACTTTGACGCCCAGTTTGGTCAGCTCCTGACAGCGTTTGGCCAATGAGGCAGGGTACAAAACATTGGGCGGCTCGGTGACCAGATCGCGGGTCATGAATACGCCGTCGGCGACCTTGGTCCGGGCTTTGAAAGTCTCTTTAGCCCGGATGGCGCCTTTACAGCCAATGCTCAGCGTCGTGATCAGCGGTTTTCCGTTGCCGTTGCCGGTGCCACTTGCATTGCTGACACCTTTCGTCTGATAACTATCAAACCGGTAAGAGCGAAGCCTCGCCCCTTCCGCGACGGCAGCCGCCATGACGGGGAGCGTTAATTTCGACTTTTCATGGGCATCGACCAGAACCGCCGCTGTTTTCGAACCGGAATAGGCCAGTGCCGCGTAAATGCCGCCGCCAAGTTTTTGCAAGGACAACTCACTCATATGGCCGGGCTTGCCCATGCCGACGACCAATACGCGGTCTAGACGGGTGCCTTGCGGGGCGACAATCATCAGGTTTTGGCCGGCCTTGCCGTTGAAGCGGCTGGCCTTGATGGCGCGTTTGACGGCGCCGCCAGTTTTTTTGTCGATCTGCTTGGCAGAGGCCGTGAATTGGCCTCCTTCCATGACGCCGACGACCAGCGCACCAGACGTTGCCAGCCCAGTTCCGGAAAAGACGATTTTCATGGATAGTCCTTTTTTAGTATTGGTAATTAGTACTGACCGCCGACTTTAGCGGCATAGGCGGCAAAGAAAAGCTTTAGTTAGAGGGGGCAATGGGATCTTCCGGCTCTTCCGACGTCGTTTCTGAGGTTAAGTCCGGGGTCTTGAAATCCATGTTTTCCCCTTTGTCGCGGGTGGCGAGCCAGACAAGGCCGCCGGGAATGCTCAGTGCCATGCCGACCAACCCGAACAGCACGGACAACACGAAGGCCCCTTCACTGGGCACGCCGATCAGCCCGAACATGGTCACCATGGCTTTTTCGCGAACCCCCCAACCGCCGATGGAAATCGGCAGCGTCATGATCATCAACACCGGCGGCACCAGCACCAGGCAATCGATCCAGGTCACGGAAAGCTCAAGCCCCATGGCCAGCAGAAACACGCATAAAGACATGTTGAGGTGGGTCAAAAGCCCCAAGACCATCACCGGAAACAGCTTGCCCGGATTGAGAAAAATCCTTCTTGCATCGACGCCCAAAAAGCCTAATCCCCTAAACACCCGCCAACGGCGGAACATTTCCGGTAATCGGTCGAGCGCCATCAGAACAACCAGCCCGACAACGGTGCCGACAACGATAAGCACAATGCCCGGCACCATCAGCTGACGGGTGCCTTCATCCACACGCGACAAAAACCAGGGTTGCGATCCGGCCACCAGCACCACCAGCGCCACCACCGTAATCACCCGTTCCAGGATAACGCCATTGATGGCGCCCCTAAGCTCGAGCCCGGCCCGGTAAGACTTGAACATGCGCACCGCATCCCCGCCCACCGACGACGGCAGTACCTGGGAAAAAAATGTGCCGATGTAAAAAAGCTGAATGGATTTGGTCAAACTAAAAGGCGCGCCGATGGCCCGAAGCGTCATCCCCCAACGCAGCCCGCCGATGCAGATTTGCACCAACAGAACCAGCATGGCGGCAACCAGCATCCCCGGGTCTATTTGCGTCAGCCGCTCGTAGGCGTCATCAAGATCGATTCCTTGGGCAAGAAACCATATCAAAAACCCCGACACCAAAAATTTCAGTGCCAGGGCCAGCCATTTTTTAGACATTAGGTATCCGCGTTTCGGTTAAATGGTATTGGTGCGGACTTTTAGCAGGTCACCGCAAAGGTGTCATCCTTTACCAATCCGCAACGGCATACGCTTGCGGCCCCAGTCACCGGGCGGGCCGTCAAAGACGCCAGCCACCGGCGTGCCGCAACTGCCGCAGTTGCCGGTGTAATTGCCGTCGAAACTAATGTTCCAGGTCGATAATTCGTACCAGTCCCGGCCAACCACAACGTCCCCGCATTGATGGCAATAGGTAGCGTCGCCTTCCGGGTCGTGGACGTTGCCGGTATAGGCATAGCGGATACCGTTTTTGATGGCTATGCGGCGCGCCCGAACCACCGTTTCCAGCGGCGTATTTTCCTTATCCGTCATTTTCCAGTCGGGGTGAAAGGCGGAAAAGTGCATCGGCACGTCGGGGCCGAGGTTTTCCATTACCCATTCCGTCATTTCCTCGATTTCCGCCTCGCTATCGTTTTCACCGGGAATCACCAGATTGGTGATTTCCAGCCAGACATCGGTTTCGTGTTTCAGGTATTTCAGCGTTTCCAGCACCGGCGCCAGTTCGGATGAGCAAATCTCGCGATAGAAACGCTCGCTAAACGCCTTCAGGTCAACGTTGACGGCGTCCATATGGCGATAGAATTCGGCCCTCGGTTCGGCGCACATATAGCCGGCGGTGACGGCGACCATCTTGATGTCCCGGGCGTGACAGGCTTCGGCCACATCGACAGCGTATTCGAGGAATATCACCGGATCGTTGTAGGTCACGGCAACGGATTTGCTGCCGCTCTTAACCGCCGCCTCGGCGATCATTTCC
>JAZFSL010000260.1:0-13883 GCA_036446135.1 Rhodospirillales bacterium
TAGACGTTGCCGGGCTGCTCGAAATCAGTGTCGCGTCCTGCCGTTTCCCACCACTGATTGAAGCGGTCGCGGACGCGGGCGCCGTAATCCAGTAAGTCCTGTTTGCTGGCCATGTCGTCGGGCAGGATGCTGGCCAGCGCTTCGTAGGTATAGGGTGCGTCGTTTTCCACGTGGTCCAGGAAGACGTCCGGGATATTGAAAATATGATAGGCAAGCTGGCGGTAAGACCGGGGCCGGTCCGGCAGCTGGGTGTCAAGAACGTCTTCGGGGATTTGCGCCGCGAAACGGCCAGCTCCTTCAAGAATGCCAATGATGCGCGAAACAAGGTCCGGTGGGGCCAGCATGTCGTGGCCGGCCCACTGGAAACCGGCAACGCGAGCGACGTCGCGAAAGACAGCGCCGTTGGCCCAATCTTTGCCACGGGCCACGATCGGTACGAGCTTGAGGCCCAAAGCCTCCAGTTCGTCGAAGCCGTTATTGTCTTCAAGC
The DNA here is from genome assembly GCA_036446135.1 of Rhodospirillales bacterium. Taxonomy (GTDB): domain Bacteria; phylum Pseudomonadota; class Alphaproteobacteria; order Rhodospirillales; family Casp-alpha2; genus Casp-alpha2. The sequence continues at coordinate 490 of JAZFSL010000260.1, forward strand.
ACATTGACGGATTGGAATTCGACGCCGTTGGCAATGAGGAATTCCTTGGTCTTGAGGCAACTGGAACAACCGGGCTGCCAGTAGACTTTCAGGGGAGGTTTTGTTGCGGCTTCGTCCATGACCCATCCTTTCTCGTAAACGTTTGGTGCCGGGAAGAATACGCTTGCCCGCACTTTTCGACAAGGGACGGAGTCCGGCTCGGATGGGGCGCAGAAAGCGAGCGCACAGACTTCATCATTTGCTTTCCATGGCAAAGACACCGTTCCAGGAACCGGGCGGGTCGTCGACAAAGGTCCGGCAACGCTCAGCCATGGTCCGGGATGCGGTATCGTCTTTTGCATTCGCCTCAAAGGCATCGGCAGCGGCAGCGAAATCGCCGTCCCCGTAAAGCGCTAGGGCCTTTTCGTATTGGCCGATCTTTTTAAGGACGTCGTCCATGACCTCGCCGGAATAACCGACGAGTTCAAATATGCGGGTGCCCTCTTCCCGCCCCTTGACTTGGATCCTGTCCAACTCGCGCACGCACACCCCGTCGCCCGCCAACTCGAGAGTGTCGCCGGAAATAATGATGCGGGTTCCGTAGAACTTGTTGACCGCTTCCAGCCTGGAACTCAAGTTCACGGTATCCCCGATGCAGGTGTAGTTCTGCGATTGTTCGGAGCCGATGTTGCCGACGATGACATCACCGGTGGCAAGACCGATGCGTGTTTCAAGGGGCGGCAGCCCCTGAGCCCGCCAGCCTTCGCGCATTTCGGCCAGCCGCGCCTGCATGGAAAGCGCCGCCCTGCACGCCTGAAGCGCGTGGTTTTCCTTGGTAAAGGGTGGTCCGAAAAAGGCCATGATGCCGTCGCCCAGGTATTTGTCGAGGATGCCTTCCCAGGCCGCAAGCTCTTCGGTCATGGCGCCCAGGTAATCGTTTAGAAATGCAACCAGTTCTTCGGCGTTCATGTTCTCGCTGATTGACGTGAACCCCGCGATATCGCTGAACAAAAGGGTCTGCAAACGCCTGTGGCCACCAAGCGACAGCTCGTCCGGATTGTTCATCAAATCGCCAATGATCGTCGGATGAACGTACTTCCCGAACAGGTTGCGAATCTGCTCTTTTTCCTGCAGCCCCTCGGTCATGGTGTTGAAGGCGCCCGCGAGATGACCAACCTCGTCGCGGGTGCGGACATCGACCCGATAATCGTAGTTTCCCGAGACGACTTCTTCGGTCCCCCGGACGAGAAGGCGGATCGGGAAGACGATGCGGTTGGAAATGAACAGCATGATTCCCAGCCCCCCAACAAGCAGGAACAGCCCGGCGTAGAATATCTTCCACTGCATATCGACGAACGGCGCCATGGCCTTGTCCAAGCTACCGGCCAATACGTAGCCCGCTGGGGCGCCGGCGTTCTCGAAGCTTCCGCGGAGCATAATGAAGCGCTCCCCGACCAACTCAAAACCTTCGGCGGAAACGCTCGCGTCGGCGGCGGCAAGGATTGAGGACCGCTCGTCTTTCGACACGTTGGATGCGACGGCGGCGCCGCCGACGTGGAACACCGCGGCAATGGCCTGCCCCTCCTCCCCCAGGAGCTGTGTCACCCAATTGTCGTTGATGTTCGAGCCCACGCTAACGACGCCAAGCGCATAATCGTCATTGAGTGATTCCTTCAGCGGCACGCTCACGGAATTCATCAACTGCGCTCCGGCGACGATCACGCGCGAAACAGCCTTGCCGGAATCGAGAACGCCCTCCAGCATCGAGACGACGTGTTCTTTCTCGAGCAGACTTTCCGCCTGGGTAAAATATTTGGCGACTTGCGCTTTGCCGGGCTTTTGCCCGGCCTTCCCAAAGGAGCCCCGGACCTCCAATTCCTCGTCGATGATAAAAACGAGGTCCGCCCCCGTATCCAGCGCGATTTCCTGAGCAAAGGAATAGAAATTGTCCCGTATCTGTTGCAGGAAGGAGCGGTATTTCTGGTCTGAGGTGATCGTGCTGACGAGTTTCTGTGTCGCCATGCGCTCGGTTTCGAATTTGTCCTCGAACCGCTGTTGCGTTTCCTTGAGGGCTCCGTATATGCGCTCCAGCTCGAAACGGGTGGTTTGGGAGTTCATGAAATAGAGCGTGAAGCCCAGAAGCAGGGCAACGACGACGAAGAATGCCGAAAAGATTTTCGTGCGAAGCCCGATTACCATGGTTTCCCCGTGTTAATATTACCTCAGCGGACCATGGTATCGACGGAGAGAACCTGGTCAACGCGGGCCGGTTTACTCGGGGTCACGGTTACGGTGCGCTCCAGCATGCCGAGGCGCCAAAACCAGAAGACCATGCGGTAGTCTCCGGGTGCGAGCCCTTCGAACTTGTAATCATCCCCGCTTTCCATCTTATTGCTGACAAGGTTGGGGAGTGACAGCAGATGGGTGACCGATTTGTCGTTCTCGTCGGCGCCAAGTTCCAACAGCCCCTCAAGCGTCACGGTGATCGTGCCCGTTTCATCGGGGGGAATTGTATCGGTCTCGAGGATTTCGTCTGAATCTTCCTTGGCGACGTAAAAGGTCAAGGGCTCGTCCGTGTCGTTCTCGATTTTGAGGATGTCTCCGGTTGCAATCGCGAGCGAACGCGGTTGGAAGCGGTCTTCATCGATTTTCAATTTGTGGGTGATGGAGGCCACCCCGCCGGGATTGACATAACCCACGAAGATTTCCTCCAGGGAGCGGTAGTTGACCATGTCAAAGGTGTAGATGATGCTGCCGTCGCTCGCGACATAAGGATTGATGTTGGCGAGCGCTTCGGGGGTCTCGGATAGCGCCTTGACTTTCGCAACTAAGTCCTTGTGAGCGCGCGCGGTAACCACGCCCTGAATGCTACCCTTGCCCAGCGCGGGATCAGTGATACCGATACACGCGCTCGCCAACAGCAGGATGACGCATAATCTCATGACCGGCCTACCCCTTCTTTCTCTTCCGCCCTTTACGCTTGACGCTGATGACGACGCCCTCGACCGGGTCCGGCCCGACGGTGATGTCAACCGGTTGCGCCTTATAGCGTTTGTGGCTGATTATGGTTTTCGCCGTCCAAATTCCTGGCGGGACGTTCTTGATGACGAACGCACCCGGCTTATCAAGTAACGTGTAATACGGGGACTGCACGACGACGATAGTCCCTTCCATGTTTTTATGGATGGAGCAGTAGTACTTAACGACACCCGGTTTTTCGAAGCTAATGGGGGTTTTCGTTTGCTTGCTCAACAGGCCGAGGTCGAACTTCTTGGTCTTGCTCAGGGAATAGACGTTGTGGTCGATGTCCTGGGACTCGTCGTTGACGAAGACGACGGTGCCGCCCTGGACGATAACGCTCAGTCCAGGTTTGAAAACCTGGCTTTTCTGGACCACCTTGGTCCGGGTCTTTTGGGTCGCGCCCTTCACCTTACCCTGAAGATAGATGACAAGGTTCTTGAGCGTCTTTTTGCCGTTGATACTCAGCGTGCCTGTTACATCGGCGGCGCGCAATGCAGCCGGATAAACAATCCCGGCGAACGAAAATACCAGAACCAATGATGCAAATACCCTTCGCATGTATCCCCTAACACGTTCGCCAACCGGATCGCTAACGCAACGGGCGCAAGTACTATGATAACTGATTTGCAATACTAAAAACGTGCATTGATTTTTATAGCAGAGTTCCCATCACGGGGCATGGAATATCGGGTTGACCTGGAAAATGGGGGTAAAGTTTTCCAATGTCTATATTTTCTTATGCGCGCGAAATGTGAATAAACTATCTTGTCACGTTAATGGTTCTGATTTTAAGGAGGGGCATGCCATCGTTTCGGACGCACTTACCCTGAACTGGCCTTGTGAATCCGCCCGCCCCATGGCCGAGGGTGAGCCGCTTTTCGTAGACGCGGGCAGCAACATCGTCCTGGATTTTCATGGTGACCCTGATCGTGCCCGTCTGGTGGTGTTTTCCGACGGCAACCACCATATGGCGCTGGAGGAAAGCGTGGCGACGTTTGTCGCTGCCAATCCGGAAGTCGAAGACGTTTTCTACGCCACCACCCCGCCGGGGCCGTTGCTGAGCGCGTTAAAAAAAGGCGTTCTTCATCTCGGTAATCTGTCGCTTTCCGTGCGCCCGCATGTCTTCATCGGGCCCGGGGACATTCTGCAAAAGATGGCGGCGGACGGGCTGCTTGAAAGCCATGCCGCCTTCACCGAAAGCCGGGGCAATGTGTTGTTGGTGCGCAAGGGAAATCCAAAAGCAATTGAAGGGGTGGGCGATCTGATGCGCGGTGACGTCAGCATTGTCATCTCCAATCCGCAAACCGAGAAAGCCAGCTTCCAGGTTTATTGCAAAACCCTGGTGGCGTTGGCGGAAGAAGCCGGGCTGAATGGACAGAAAATGAAATCCCTGCTCGCCGGTGGTGGCGACAGGGTTTGTTATTCCACCACCATTCACCATCGCGAAGTGCCGCAAATTCTGGCGTCTGGTGCGGCCGACGTGGCAATGGTTTATTATCATCTGGGGCTTCGTTACAGCCGCATTTTCCCCGATGTGTTCAATTTTGTGCCGCTTGGCGGCACCCACGACAACCCGGACCCCGGACCGGGACATGAAATCACCTGCTATCATATCGGTATGGTCGGGGATGGCGGCGAATGGGGCCGGGTCTTCGCCGATTTTATGGCCGGTGATGCGGGCGCTATCTACGAACGCCACGGCCTCAGGGGGCTTTCATGACCCGTATTCCACTTTTTGCCTTTATATTGGCGTCGATCATATTTACAGGGCCTGTCATGGCCGGCGAATTTGATGGCACCCGCCTCAAATCCGTTATCGCCGGCGATCACCGGGCAACCAAAAACAGCGTCCGGGACAAATTCCGCCATCCTTTTGAGACGTTGAAATTTTTTGGCCTCGCACCGGACATGACCGTGGTCGAAATTTTCCCCGGTGGCGGCTGGTATACGGAAATTCTGGCACCTTACTTAAAGGGCAAGGGCCGCTATTACGGGGCCAGTTGGGATAAGGATTCAAAAAGCAGAAATATCCGGAAGTGGCTGAAGCGGTATCACGCCAAGCTGGCGGCGCGTCCGGAACTCTATGGTGAGGTTATTGTTACCGAGTTATCACGGACGAAAACCAATATCGCGCCGCCGGGCAGTGCCGACATGGTGCTGACATTTCGCAATGTGCATAATTGGATGAAGCGCGGCTACGAGGCGATTATTTTCGATGCCATGTACCAAACCCTGAAACCGGGTGGCATTCTGGGCTTGGTCGAACACAGGGGTAATCCCGAGGTCTGGCAGGACCCGCAGGCCCTCAATGGCTACCTTAACGAGGAATTCGCCATTGAATTGGCTGAAAATGCCGGCTTTAAGCTGGTGGGCAAGTCAGAAATCAACGCCAATGCAAAAGATACCAAGGACCACCCGAAAGGCGTTTGGACCCTGCCGCCGTCGTTCAGGCTGAAGGACAATGGCCGGGAAAAATATATCGCTATCGGTGAAAGCGACCGCATGACGCTGAAATTCATTAAACCGGAGAAATAAAATGACTGACTATGGTGCAAACGGAATCGGTTTCATGGACGGCGAATACATGGCCATGAAGGATTTGCGTATCCCCGTCACCGACATGGGTTTCCAGTTGGCTGACATGTGCTACGACGCGGTGCATATCAGAGACGGTAAATTTTTCAGGCTCTATGACCATTTAGAGCGTTTCGCGGAAATGATCGACAAGCGGCGCTTTACGACGCTTGGCTTTGATCGGGATGCCATTGCCGAGGTTGCGCACGGCTGTGTCGCGCGCACCGGTCTCAAGGACGCTTTCTTGATGCTCATCGCCACCCGCGGCACGCCGGCCAGCGCCAAAAAAGATTTGCGCACGTGTCAGAACCGCCTCATCGCCTGGGCGACGCCGTACAACGCCGTCGTCACGGACGAGGAAATGGAGAAAGGCTGCGACCTCATCATTGCTGAAACGATCCGCATTCCGCTTAATTCCGTCGACCCGACGGTGAAAAACTTCGGCCGCCTGGATTTCGTCGGAGCCTTGTTCGAGGCCTATGACAAGGGCGTCGATTACGCCGTGCTGCTCGACAGCGAAGGCTGCGTTACCGAGGGCCGCGGCTGGAACATCTTCGCGCTCAGACAAGGCATTTTGCTATCACCCGATAGTGGGGTGCTGGAAGGGATTACACGCAAAACGGTGATCGAGTTGTCTGCTGATCTTAACGTCGAGGCCCGCCTGGCCCAAATTACGGCGCAAGAATTGAAAACGGCGGATGAAGTTTTTTTGTCTTCGACGGCGGGAGGGATCATGGCGGTGAAAAGCATCAACGATACAAACATCGGCGATGGCGGGCCGGGGCCGGTGACGCAGCGCTTGCAAGACCTTTACTGGAAACTGCACGATAACCCGGACTTCAATACCCCGGTGAATTATGAAGCGGCGCAGGCGTAAATATTAAGCAAATTCAATTATCGGCGCACCCGGGCGAGCAGGAAATCGGACCACGAAATATACCGGAATACCGGATCGTCTCCCTGGTAATGAAGCCAGACGGCTCCGTAACGGTGATCCGTCGGCGCCGACCATCTGAGGTTATCAAATTCCCGAACCTCCAAAACGACGGATGTACCATCCGTTTGTTTCGGGCCGAGCCAGCGGGTGGTGCGGTTTTTGCGGTTTTTCCGCCCGATCAGAACGGCGCGGAATTTCAGTGTTTGTGAAGGCGCCCCGAAGCGCTTGGTGAAATAATCGATGACGGCGCCGTAATTCTTTACCGAGAAAAGTGAATGGAACTGCTTGGCTCGGCCGTTTTCATACTGAACGATGGTTTTCTGGCCCCGGTACAAGGTCGTGTAGACCTCGAACAAAGCGCCGATGTCCTGAGAGGCTCCCCCGCTGGGCCATTTTACCGGTTCGATGCAAAACAGGCTTTTGGCGGCGCTTTTTTCGATGCAGGGATTGACCGGTATCTTGGGCTGATTGCGCCCCAGGCTGATTTTGATGTTGATAAAAGGGCTGTCAGCCATGCGCGTCACGCGAGCCACTTTGGCGGGTGGGATTGCGGCGATTTCCGGCTTTTTTGGTTTAGCCAAATGCTTAGCCGGGGGCTTGGCCGGGGGCGTCGGCTCGGCGACGATCACAGGTTCGGCCTTTTTTGTTTCCGGCGCGACGGGGGCGGCTGGTTGCTGTTTCTCTGGTTGGTCTTCGGTCTTGTCCCGCGTGGGACTGAAAAAACTAGTGATTTTATCGAAAACCCCAGTGGTTTTTTTTGGCTCTTTTGTCCTGCTCAGACCTTCGGTCTTCGTCGCCTCTTGTAGTTTTTCCGAGGATATTTCCTTAACCGGAACGGGTTCCGGCTTCGCTTCGGCGACGATTGGGGCGGGGGCCACCGGAGGAGCCGCGGGGATGACAGGTTGCGGTGATTTTTCAACGACGGGCCGCCATTCCTGCTTGTAAACGGGGGCTGCTTCGGCCACTGGCTCAGGTGCTACGATTGGCGCGACGATTGGTGCTACGACTGGTGCGATGATTGGCGCGGCGATTATCGTATCGGGGGGCGTATCCGGGGCTTCCGGTGGCAGGGCCTGGCGGGCCTTGGTATCCGTACGTTGCTTGCGCCAGGCGAGAAGATAATGCGCGATGGGGAAATAGCCCTTGTCGATGGCAAGGTCGATGGCGGTCCGGCCGCTGATATTTACCTGCTCGACATTGGCGCCGTCGAGCAGGTTGCGCTTGACTGCGCCGAAATTATTGGCACGCACGGCGTCGAATAGCTTCCGGGTTTCCGGGCTCATTTCAGCCGCCAGTGTCGGCGTGTTCCAGCCGAGGCTTATAGCGACAGTAACGATTGCCAGGAAAACCCTGAACGCTTTATCCATTCCTTCGGTCCCCCCTGACCAGCCTTAATATTAGCAAGTTTCTCCGGGCAAGCAAAAATTTCCCTTGCCGGGGAGGGCAAAAATTAATTAAAGCCATTTTCAAGCAAAACCTAATCGAATATGGTGGCCCCCTAATGGAACAATGTTTCCGCGCCGGGGAGGGGCGGGGTTCGCCGGCAAAGTGCAGGTTTGCTTGTTTTCATAAGCGGGGGAGACGATTGTGATGAGAATATCTGGAATTATCCTGTTGGCGGCGGCATTTTTGTTTCCTGGTCAGGCCCATGCCGCAGCGACGCTCAGTAATGGCAACACCGCCTGGATTTTGACATCGACGGCGCTGGTATTGTTCATGACGCTGCCGGGATTGGCGCTGTTTTATGCCGGTTTGGTGCAGTCAAAAAACGTCCTCTCGGTGATGATGCAATGTTTCGCCATTGCCTGCCTGATGTCCGTGTTGTGGCTGGCGGGCGCCTACAGTATCGCTTTCAGCGACGGCGGTGGCGCCAATGCCTTTATCGGCGGCCTCGGCAAAGCGTTCTTCAGTGGCGTCGGCAAGGAAACCCTGTCAGGCGATATTCCAGAAAGCGTCTTTTTCATGTTCCAGATGACGTTTGCCATCATCACGCCGGGGTTGATCGTCGGCGCCTATCCGGAACGCATCCGCTTTGGCGCCGTGCTGTTGTTCAGCGCGCTGTGGCTGATGCTGGTGTATGCCCCGGTGACGCACTGGATTTGGGGCGGCGGCTGGCTCGCCGAAATGGGCATTATGGATTTTGCCGGTGGCCTGGTCGTTCACGCCACTGCCGGCACGTCGGCATTGTTGCTGGCCTACATGTTAGGCACGCGCAAGGGCTTCCCGACCGGGCTTCGCCCGCCGCACAACCCCGGCATGTCAATGATCGGGGCGGCGATGCTGTGGGTCGGCTGGTTCGGATTTAACGCCGGCAGTGCGCTGGCGGCGGATACCAGCGCCGGTATGGCGATGTTGGTGACGCACATTTCAGCGGCCACCGCGTCGCTGGTGTGGATGGTCATAGAATGGAAGAAGTTCGGCAAGCCCAGCCTTATCGGTATCATCACCGGCATGGTTGCGGGTCTGGCGACGATTACCCCGGCATCGGGTTTTGTCGGGCCCTTCGGCGGCTTTGCCATCGGCCTTGCCGGCGGCCTGATCTGTTATTGGGCCGTGAGCTTGGTCAAGAATCGTTGGGGCATCGATGATTCCCTTGATGTTTTTGCCGTTCATGGCGTCGGCGGTATTACCGGCACCATGTTGGCCGCTGTGTTCGGCGTTACCGCCTTTGGCGGCGCCGGTTTGGCCGAAGGTGTCAGCATGGGACAGCAGTTGGGCACGCAAGCCATCGGCGTTGTCGCCACGGTAGTATGGTCCTTGGCGCTGACCTTTATAATCGTCAAGGTGACGATGGCCATGACCGGGCTTCGGGTCAGCGACGACGAAATCACCGAAGGGCTGGATATTTCCACTCATGGTGAGAGCGGATACAACTTCTAAAGTAAGGATTGGAAGCCATGAAACTGGTAATGGCCATCATCAAGCCGTCGAAGCTGGATGCCGTGCGGCACGCGTTGACTGATCTGGGTGTGCAGGGGCTGACGGTGTCCGAGGCCAAGGGTTTCGGGCGGCAAAAGGGGCAGACGGAAATATACCGTGGCGCAGAATACGCTATCGAGTTTGTGCCCAAGATCCGAATTGATCTTGTCCTCGACGACGACGAAGTTGAGCGCGCCGTGGAAACCATCCGCGACGCTGCCCATACGGACAAGATCGGCGACGGCAAGATTTTTGTCCTCGACGTCAGCCAGGCGGTGCGCATCAGGACAGGCGAAACCGGCTCGGATGCGCTTTAAGCTGCAGCCTTAAAAAAAGAAAGAAAAAAATGACTTTTGAAACTATCACCGCCGAAAAAAAAGACAATGTCGGCCTTATTACCTTGAACCGGCCCGACGCCCTCAATGCGTTGTGCGATGCCTTGGTCAATGAAATGGCTGAGGCGCTCGATGATTTCGAGGCCGATGCCAAAATCGGCTGCATTGTTATCACCGGGTCTGAAAAAGCCTTCGCCGCCGGGGCCGACATCAAGGAAATGCAGAGCAAGTCCTACATGGATGCCTATCAGGAAGATTTCATCACCCGCAACTGGGAGCGTGTTGTGACTTGCCGCAAGCCGGTGATTGCCGCCGTGCAAGGCTATGCCCTGGGCGGTGGGTGTGAATTGGCGATGATGTGCGATTTCATTATCGCCGCCGATAATGCCAAGTTCGGCCAGCCGGAAATTTCTTTGGGTGTCACCCCAGGCGCCGGTGGCTCGCAACGCCTGACCCGCTTCGTGGGTAAGTCCAAGGCCATGGAAATGTGCCTGAGCGGGCGCATGATGGATGCCGACGAGGCCGAGCGTTCTGGGCTCGCAAGCCGTGTGCTCCCGGCGGACGGTTTCATGGATGCGGTCATGAAAACGGCGGCCAAGGTGGCTTCCATGTCCAGGCCGGTGGCGATGATGGTTAAAGAAGTGGTTAACCGGGCGTACGAAACGACGTTATCGGAAGGCGTCAGGTTCGAACGCCGCATGTTTCAGTCGCTGTTCGCCACCGATGACCAGAAAGAAGGCATGGCTGCCTTTGTCGAAAAGCGTAAAGCGGACTGGAAAAACAAATAGCGTTTATTCTTAACGTTTTCTGGCCAGCGTCAGCCCGTCGCCGATCGGCAGCATGGAAATGGAAACCCGCGAATCTGTGGCCAGCGCCTTATTAAAGGTGCGGATGGCTTCGCTATCTTCGTCCGTCCTGGCTTGATCGATGACCGCACCCGACCATAAAACATTGTCGATGGCAATCAGCCCGCCGGTACGGATTAAGTCCAACGCGCGCTGGAAATAATTCAGGTAGTTGACCTTGTCGGCATCGATGAAGGCGAAGTCGAAGGTGGCTTTTTCTCCCGCTTCGATCAAAGCATCAAGCGTATCCAGCGCCGGGCCGATGCGAAGGTCGATTTTTCCATCGACTCCGGCTTCGCGCCAATAGGGCTTGGCGTGGTCGGTGAATTCTTCGGAAATATCACAGGCCAGCAATCGACCATTCTCGGGCAGGCGCATGGCCACGGCGAGCGCCGAATAGCCGGTAAAGGTGCCGACTTCCAGGCACTTCTCCGCGCCTAGCAATTCTACCAACAAGCCCATGAACTGGCCCTGGTCGGGACTGATTTGCATGTTGTGCTGGGGCATGGCGGCGGTTTCCTGCCGGAGCCGGGACAGCACGTCAGTTTCTCTGAGCGATACCGACAGCAGGTAATCGTAAAGAGGATCGGTGAGAGTGGTCGGGCGGCTGGACATGAGCTTAAGAAATTTCCTCGACGGTTATGGCGTCGCCGTCCTCGACCGTATGCAGCGTGCGCACATCGTCAAGCGCTCGGCCCCAGATGTTGCAAGGCGATGCCAGGCGGATTTCATCGTCCCGGGATACGGGCGTCGGGCCGAAGCCGATGGCAATGGCGCTGCCGGCCAGCCAGAAGGCCAGTTCACCGGCTTCGACCACGTCGCGCGCGTCGGCTTCATGCTCGGCCCGGACGGGGGTGTCGAAATAGACTTCTTCACCCCAGGTGCGGGCGGTGGATGAAAACGGCAACGCTGCCAAGATGGCGGTTGCGGTTTCCGTATCCAACAACTCGGCAGTGATTTCGACATCGCCTATGGTCATCTTGAGCTTTTTCACGCGTGCTGGCCTCATTGCATGATGTTGGTCGGGTCGTCCTCTACGGGCGGCGGGGCGGCCCCGGCCTGATGATGGATAATTTTCCAAAGCCCGTCTTCATGGGCAAAAAGGTTGGTCGCGACAAGGAAGCCCTGATCCAGGACTTCGTGGCAAATAACGCAAGCCAACTCGCCGAATACCCGCACCGTGGGGCTTTTGCAGGTAATGTGGGTTGCCGTCGGATTGGTGAGGATGGATTGCCAGCTTTCCATGACCTCGTCGCGGTCAATCAAGGGGTCCCAACCGGGGTGAATGCAGGTAACCGGCGTTTCCTTTGACCAAAGGGCGTCCATGGCATCCAGATCCTGGTTGGCGAAAGCCAGATAAAAAGCGTCGTTGGTAAAAAGGACGGCGGCGTGTTCGGACATGGTTCAATATGTTAGATTTTATCTACGAGGACAACGCTTCGATCTTAAATTATAATAGCATCGTCAAAGACATGACAGTTTTATCCACCGGCACGACTTGGCCCAGGCTTCCGGTGGCAATGATTGGGGGAAGCTTGGATGGCCTTTGAAACAGCCCCTGCGCCGGAGCGGACGGTACCGCTGGATATCGCCAACCGGATGAGTGCCAAAGACCGGGAAGGCATGAGCGAGGTCACCCTGGTGAACGTTCCGCCGGGCGCGGTGCTGTCTGCCGGTGTCGTCGCCGACGATGGCAGTTGGGTGCTGAGCCCGGAAGACCTTGCAGGCCTGCTCCTTTCGCCGCCGCCTGACTGGAGCGGAGATATTACCCTCACGGCCCGTGTCGTCGTTCAGGCGGGAGACGGAGAAACGGCGCCGACGACGTTGACTTTCGGCGTCACCATTCCTTTCGCCGCTCGCATTGAGAAAGTTCCCGAATCAGAACCGGAAGTCGAGGTTCCTGATCCGGTTATCTTGGAAACAGACGAAGGCATTGCCCTGGAAATCGACCTCGGTCTGGTGGATGCGATGATCCCGGAAACCATGGATGTAACCATCACCGGCGTTTCGGGCGGCGCGCGGCTTTCGGCGGGGACGGATAGGGGCAACGGTATCTGGATCTTAAATGCGTCCGAGCTTGAAGGGCTGGTTTTATATCGGTCCCCGGGGACCGAGGGGAGACAAGGTGATTTATTTCTGGGTCTCGCGGTCAGTTCGAAGGGCGATGTCATTGCCACCGGCAGTTTGACCGTTCCCCTGGAAGAAGAGCAGCCCTTGCCCCCTGAACCTAAACCGGAACCGGAACCAGAAATCCCTGCTTTGTCTTTCCCGCCTCTGAACGACGGCGGGCTTGCGCCGGTGGCGTATTGGAAGCTGGACGAAATGGCCTCGGGCGTCGCCAAAGATGAAATAGGCGGACATGACGCTCAAGCCTTCGGCGCCGGCGTCGAAGCCACTGCTGTTTTTGGCGGCATCGACAACTACATCGAGGTTTCACACACAGATGACATGGCGCTGCCAACCGGCACCCTGACCGCCTGGGTCTACGCTTTTGCCGTCGGCGGCGGTGTTATTGCCGGTAAAGGGGACTTCCAGCTTCGGGTCCAAGACAGCCGCCTGGAATTTTGTATAGGGTCATTAAAGGTAGATGGCGGCATTGTCGGGGCCAATGACTGGAACCAGGTGACGGTGACCTGGGGCCCCGATGGCATGAAAACGTTCCTCAATGGTCAACTAACCGGGGCTGTCGTTGAAACCGGCAGTTTGTTTGCCAATACCAGCCCCTGGACCTTTGGCGCCCATAAAGACGGTAGCATTGCCGGGAATTTTTTGCAGGCCGAGTTG
>JAZFSL010000261.1:0-3284 GCA_036446135.1 Rhodospirillales bacterium
ATGCTCGATTTTTTCCAGCCGGTGCTTGGTGCGACGCACCAGAATTTCGTGTCGGTGGTCCAGGAACGCCTGCAAGGCGTCGCGTAAATTCATCACGCCGGGAATGTTGTTGGCGTCGAGCACGTTCATATTGAGCGACACGCGGGTTTCCAGTTCGGTCTGGCGGAACAACTGTTCCATCAGCATTTCGGCATCGATGGCGCGGTTTTTGGGCTCTAGTACGATGCGCACCGTGTCCGTCGATTCGTCGCGGATATCGGCCAGGATGGGGAGCTTTTTGGAAATCACCAGATCGGCGATTTTTTCGATCAGGCGGGATTTCTGGACCTGATAAGGAATTTCCGAAATCACGATCTGGTAGAGACCGTGCGGTAGTTTTTCCTTGTTCCATCGTGCGCGCAACCGGAACCCGCCACGCCCGGTGCTGTAGGCTTCGACGATGGCGCTTTTCGGTTCCACCAGGACGCCGCCGGTAGGGAAGTCGGGGCCGGGAATGATTGAAGCCAGTTTTGAAAACCGGACGTTTGGGAATTTGATTAGATGCTTGAGCGCGTCACACAACTCGACAATATTGTGGGGCGGTACGCTGGTTGCCATGCCGACCGCAATGCCCGCTGCCCCATTGGCCAGCAGGTTGGGGAAATTGGCCGGCAGGACTTCCGGTTCATCTTCTTCTCCGTCATAGGTGCTGCGGAAATCAATGGCGTTTTCGTCGATTCCTTCTAATAGCGCCCAAGCGACATCGGTGAGGCGGGCCTCGGTGTAGCGCATGGCGGCGGCGTTATCGCCGTCGACGTTGCCGAAGTTGCCTTGTCCGTCGACAAGCGGGTAACGCTGGGCAAATTCCTGCGCCATGCGGACCAGGGCATCATAAATGGACGCATCGCCGTGCGGGTGGTATTTGCCCATGACGTCGCCGACAACGCGGGCGCATTTTTTGAAACCCGACTCCGGGTCCAGTTTCAGCTTGCGCATAGCGTACAGCAACCGGCGATGCACCGGTTTTAGCCCGTCGCGGACATCCGGCAGCGAGCGCGACACAATCGTCGACAAGGCATAGGCCAGATACCTCTCGCTCAAGGCATCGGCAAGGCGGGTGTCTCGAATGTCACCGGTAACGGCGGTTTTGGCCATGGGGTTCCCAAGTTCTCTCAAGTTTCCTGAACGATATTTGTCAGGGAACGACACAGTATACGACCAGATATAGTAGCTAAATGACTAAAATCGTCAAATTGTTGATAACTTTAAAATTATCTCATTTGGGTGGAATGCTCGCGGTCAAAATGCACCTCATGTATCCCTTGCAATGGTTCGCCATGGGTGGCTACTTTACGAAGATTGGCAAAGTAATGACCAAGGCCCAGGGGCATATTTACGTGCCGGGTTTAATACTAAGACGACAAAGGAAGAGTAATGGCTACTGGAACTGTTAAGTGGTTTAACCGTGCTAAAGGATATGGCTTTATCGAACCGGAAAGTGGCGAGGCAGATGCTTTTGTCCATATTTCCGCTGTACAGAACGCCGGTATGGAAACCCTCGATGAAGACCAGAAGGTTTCTTATGATCTGGTCGAAGGCGCAAACGGAAAGCAATCGGCTGAAAACCTGGTCGATCTAAGCGGTGGTGGTGATGCACCGGCCCCCGCAGCAGACGATGCAGACGGGGCAGACGATGCCGCCGGGGCAGACGATGCCGCCGCTGGGGATTCCGACGAGTCCTAAATTCCAGGCTTCGTTCGACTGACGGTAGCCGCCCTTGAGGGCGTATTTCCGATTATTTACTCACTTCAGGACGGCTTCGGCCGTAGCCTTTCTGTGAGCCGTTTGCGAGCCGCAGGTAGGCTTTTGCCGGTGTGCTGATAGACGTTCCTTTCCAGGAAAAACCCGGTCAACGCCAATCCTTGAATGACTTCTTCGCCACTGCCTGCGGCGCCGGGTTGCAACAGGAAGCCGGGCAAAACCAGCAGCGATTTTTTGTAAGGCTCCGCCGCCGCCATAGAAACGGCGCGGCCTGATTTTGGCGACACATAGGCCAATTGGTCGTTGCCGCCGGTCGCGGCGCATTCGCTGAGATCAAGGGCAAAGCCGAGTTCGCTCAATAGACCGAGTTCCCATTTTACATACGCCGATGGCCAGTCCCCGTCTTCTATGGAGGCCAACAGCGCGAGCAGACCGTCAAATACCTGTGGATAGGATTCGCGTTCCGGCAAGGCCCCTTCGGACATCGCGCAAGCGGCGGTTAACCCCGCCAGCCGCAAAGGATCCCACAGCACCTTGGCGGCGAAGGCTTCGGTCATTTCCAGGGTAAAAGTCCCCAGGTGTTCCGCCAGCCTGGCCTTCCAGGTGGCCCGGACCCGGTTGCCCGGTTGTAATAAGCCGCGCAACCGTTTTCCCGCCCCACCCCGAACCAAGCCCAGATAGCGACCGTATTTGCTGGTCAACACCGTGGCGATGACCGACGTTTCGCCGTGTTTGCGGGCGGAAAGAATGATTGCGTCGTCGGTCCAGTCCATACGCCCGAGTGTAACGCTTGCCGTCTTTTATGAAACCGGTAAAGACGCTGGCAAAGGGCTTCATTGGGGCGTAACAATGCTGCCATGAAAAACGGAAGACCCGATAAGCTGGGAGTGCTGGGCGGCATGGGGCCGTTGGCAACGGCGGATTTTATGACCAAGTTAATGGTCATGACGCCGGTGCAATCGGATCTGGACCATATCCCGCTTATCGTTTCCTCAGAACCGCAGATCCCTTCCAGGGGTAATGCCCTGAGCGACCCCGCCAATTACCCCTCCCCCCTGTCCGATCTCCGGGCCAGAGTGGATTTTCTGGTTCAGGCCGGAGTGCAGTGTATCGCCATGCCTTGCAACACGGCGCATTACTGGTACGAAGAGATGACGCAGGGATTGAAAATTCCGTTCCTGCATATCGTCGAGGCGGTGATCGCCCGGCTGGAGGCGGGTGGGTATAACGGGGCCACCGTCGGTCTGTTCGGCACCCGGGCCACCGTTGAAGGCAAGCTTTATGAAACGCCGCTGCTGGAAAGCGGCTTCAAATGTTTGTTGCCAACGAATGACACCTTGAGTGAGCTGGTCCTGCCGGCAATTGATCTGGTGAAAAAGAACCGCATACCCGATGCCCGCCCAATGCTGCGCCAAGCCGTAGAACGGATGCTCGACGCTGGGGCGGACGTCGTCGTTCTGGGGTGCACGGAATTACCCGTCGGTTTGGATATGACCGACCCCTGGACGGTGAAACATTGCATTGATCCCACCGAGGCGTTGGCC
>JAZFSL010000262.1:0-5796 GCA_036446135.1 Rhodospirillales bacterium
TCGATTTCTTCGACGATCTGTAGCGCCGTGCGCCGTATTGTTCCTTTGAAGGCCATGTGTTCGAGCAGATGAGAAATACCGTTGAATTCGGGGTCCTCGTCGCGGGTGCCAACATTGACCCAGGCGCCGAGCGATACGGTCTCGACGGTTTCAAAGCGATCCGATACGACGCGAAGGCCGTTCGATAATTTCGTGACCTGGATGCTCATGCTGCGGCCCTCATGCGGCCCTGGCACGTGCGTTGCCGGAAATGTGTTCCTGGACTGTTTTCAGGTTGTTTTCCAAGACGTCGTATTTTTCTTGCCCTTGCATCAGTTCAGCCAGTGCGTCGGGCAGGGCCGGGCGGTTGCCGGTGGCGTCAAAGACGGCGTCGGGGAATTTTGCCGGGTGCGCCGTGCCCAGCGCTACCATCGGCACGCTTTGTTCACGGCGCTGGGCGCGGGCGGCGGCAATACCAACGGCGGTGTGCGGGTCGATCAATTCGCCGCTGGCCTCAAATACGTCGAGGATGGTCTGGCGGGTCTCGTCGTCATCGAAGCGCGCGCCGTAAAACAGCGCCTGCGCCACTTCCAGCGACTTGGCGTTGATGGAGAATCGGCCGGTATCGGCGAACGTATTCATAATATCGGCGACGATGGCGCCATCGCGGCCGACCAGATCGAACAGCAGGCGTTCAAAATTGGACGAAACCTGGATATCCATAGACGGGCTGATGGTCGGGTGGACGTCGCCGGTTTCCATGACGCCGTTCTCGAAAAACCGCGCCAGGATGTCGTTGCGGTTAGACCCTATGACGAATTGGTCGATAGGCAGCCCGGAACGCAGTGCCGCGTAGCCGGAAAAGACATTGCCGAAATTTCCCGTCGGCACGGCGAACGAAAGATGCGTTTCTGGCGCTCCCAACTTGGCCCCGGCCCAATAATAATAGACGATCTGTGCCATAATGCGCGCCCAGTTGATGGAATTGAGGGCGCCAAGATGAAGTTTGTCGCGGAACGGCTTGTCGTTGAACATCGCTTTGGCCAGGTTCTGACAGTCGTCAAAGGTGCCCTTGATGGCGATATTGTGGACGTTCGATGATTGCACCGTCGTCATCTGGCGGCGCTGGACGTCAGAGACTTTGCCGTCGGGGTGGAGAACAAAAATTTCGATGGCATCGCGGTCGCGGCAGGCCTCGATGGCGGCCGAGCCGGTATCGCCGGAGGTGGCGACGACGATGGTGGTCCAGGCGCTCCGTTGCTTGAGTACATGATCGAAGGCGGGGCCCAAGAATTGCAAGGCCATGTCCTTGAAGGCCAAAGTCGGGCCATGGAATAGTTCCAGCAGGTATTCGTTCTTGCCGATTTCCTTCAACGGCACGATTTCGGTGGTATCGAAATTGCCATAGGCGCTATCGATAAGCCCGGCCAGAGCGGCGTCAGGAATGCAGCCGCCGATGAAGGGCTTCACTACCCTCAGCGCCAGTTCCTGATACGGCAACCCGGCGAAGGACTGGATATCGGCGGCGGAAAATTCCGGCCACGCTGCAGGCACGTAGAGACCGCCGTCAAGCGCCAGGCCGGACAGCAGTACCTCGTCGAACGCCAATTCAGGCGCGTTGCCGCGGGTGGAAATGTATTTCAAAGGTTGTCTCTCCTCGCTGGAATTAGCCTACATTGGGCAGAGGGTGGCAGCAATGTTCAGGATTCCAAGTAGCGTTTCATCAGATGGCTCTTGAAAACCGCCGGGTCAAGCGGATTTCCGGTGGCTTCGATCAGAAGGTCTTTTGTTTCCAGCAACGATCCCTTGCCGTGGACGTTGCTTTTGAGCCATCGAAACAGGGGCTTGAAATCTCCTTTCTCGATGCCCAGCTCGATTTCGGGCACGGCTTTTTGCGCTGTATCGAACAATTGCGCCGCCGTCATAGCGCCCAGCGTATAGGTCGGGAAATAGCCCCACGCGCCGTCATACCAGTGCAGGTCCTGCAGGCAACCTTCGCGGTCAGTTGGCGGGGTCAGGCCGAGCAGACGCTGCATTCCCTCGTTCCAGGCGGCGGGGATGTCGGGGACTTGCATGTCGCCTTCGATCAAGGCGCGTTCCAGCCGATAGCGCAAGATGACGTGCGCCGGATAGGTGACTTCGTCGGCATTAACGCGGATGAAGTCGGGTTTGACCTGAGTATAGAGCCGGTAAAGGTTGTCGGGCTCCCACGCCGGGCCGGAACCATTGAAGGCATCGCGCATAATCGGCGCGGCGTATTGCAAAAACCCGGTCGAGCGGCAGACCTGCATCTCAACCATTAACGACTGGCTTTCGTGGATGCTCATGCCCATGGCCTCACCGACGGGCTGACCGCGCCACGGCGCAGGCAAGCCGCGTTCATACAGCGCATGGCCGGTCTCGTGCAGGACCCCCATCAACGATGAGGTAAAGTCGGTTTCATCATAGCGCGTGGTGATGCGGACATCGTCCGGTGTGCCGCCGCAAAAAGGATGCAGGCTGATGTCGAGCCGCCCGTGGTTGAAATCAAACCCCAGGGCCTCCATGAATTTGATGCCGAGCGCTTTCTGCTTTTCCTCTGCAAATGTCCCCTCGGGCAGGACCGGGGCCGAGCGGCTGGCCTGAACGTCGAGAACCTGGCCCAGAAAATCCGGCAGGAAGCCTTCCAAGTCGTCGAATACTTTGTCGATGTCTTCGGCCCGCCCGCCTGGTTCATAACTGTTCAGCAATGCGTCATATAGGCTTAAAGATAACTTTTCGGATTTGGCGGCGGCGACTTCGCGGACCAGATTGAGGAGCTCCGTCATCGCTGGTACGACGGCGGAGAAATCGGCGTCGGCACGGGCCCGACGCCAGATCGCCTCGCACGCAGATTCGGCTTTCGATAACGCCACCACCAGGCCTTCGGACAAGGCCGTGGCAGTGGCCCACAAGCGCCGCATTTCGCGCAAGTTCGCCGGTTGCCAGCCGGCCAGGTTGTCGTTTTCGGCGGTGGCGATCAAGTCGCCGGTATCCGGCGCCGTCAATATGCCGTGGCAGACGGCTTTCAACTCGGCAATTTGCTCGGCCCGGGCCTCGGCGCCGCCGGGCGGCATGATCGTCGACATGTCCCAGTCCAGCACGGCCCTGGCTTCTTGCAGCGCCGACAAACGCTTGAAGCGCCGTTCCAGTTGTTGGTATGCGGTTTCGGTCATGGCATCACATATAGGGGCTGGTAAAGCCTCTGGCAATCGGCTTGGCACAAGGCCAACGGATGTCCTTTCCTCCTGGCAAAGCAAGGTTGTATATTCCCCGACATGACGACGTTGATTTCTATCACCAATCTCACAAAAACTTACGCCAGCGGCCTCGAAGCCCTGAAAGGCGTCTCCCTGGATATTCGCAAGGGGGAGATTTTGGCGTTGTTAGGCCCCAACGGCGCCGGCAAGACGACGCTGATCAGCGTTATTTGCGGCATCGTCAATCCGACGCACGGCGCCGTTAGCGTCGATGGTCATGACATCATCACGGATTACCGCAAATGCCGTTCCATGATCGGGCTGGTGCCGCAGGAATTGACGACGGACGCCTTCGAGACCGTTTGGGCTACGGTCAATTTCAGCCGAGGGCTGTTCGGCAAATCCCCCGACCCGGCCCATATCGAGCGCGTTCTCAAGGATTTGTCGTTGTGGGACAAAAAAGATAGCAATATCAAAGAACTTTCCGGTGGCATGAAGCGCCGGGTGATGATCGCCAAGGCGTTATCGCACGAGCCTGAAATTCTGTTTCTCGACGAGCCGACGGCGGGCGTCGATGTCGAATTGCGCAAAGACATGTGGCAGGTCGTGCGGGATCTGCAAAAATCTGGCGTCACCATCATTTTGACGACGCATTATATCGAAGAAGCCGAAGCCATCGCCGAGCGCATCGGGGTTATCAACAAAGGCGAGATTGTCGTCGTCGAAGAAAAAGCCGCCCTGATGAACAAGCTGGGTAAGAAGCAACTGACGCTGGAACTTCAGCAAAATATTCCATCCGTTCCGCCGGCTTTGCAGCCCTACAATCTTGAACTGACGCATGAAGGCGAGCGGCTGGTCTATACCTATGACGCCAATGCCGAGCGCACCGGCATTACCGCCCTGTTGGGCGCCTTAGGCGATGCCGGGATCAAATTCAAAGACCTGCACACGACGCAAAGCTCATTGGAAGAAATATTTGTCAGCTTGGTAAAGGGGCCAGCATGAACGTTCACGCGGTAAAAGCCATCTACCTGTTTGAAATGGATCGAACCCGGCGCACGTTGTTTCAAAGCATCGTCTCGCCGGTGATTGCCACGTCTTTGTATTTTATCGTCTTTGGCTCAGCCATCGGGTCGCGGATTACGGAAATCGATGGCGTCAGCTATGGCTCGTTCATCGTACCGGGGCTGATCATGTTGTCGTTGATGACGCAAAGCGTATCCAACGCGTCATTCGGTATCTTTTTCCCGAAATTCACCGGCACCATTTACGAGCTGTTATCGGCGCCGGTATCGTACTTTGAAATCGTGCTGGGCTATGTCGGCGCGGCGGCGACAAAATCGATGATTTTGGGGTTGATAATCTTGGCCACCGCAGGATTTTTTGTCCCCCTGCATATCGCCCATCCAGGGTGGATGTTGCTGTTTCTGGTGCTGACCTCCGTGACCTTCAGTTTGTTCGGTTTTATCATCGGTATCTGGGCCGACAATTTTGAGAAAATCCAGATTATCCCGCTGCTCATCGTCACCCCGATGGTGTTTCTCGGCGGCAGTTTCTATTCCGTCAACATGCTGCCGCCGTTCTGGCAGAACGTGACGTTGTTTAACCCGGTGCTGTATCTGATCAGCGGCTTCCGCTGGAGCTTCTACGAAATCGCCGACGTTAGCATCCTGACCAGCCTCGCCATGATCACCGGCTTTCTGGTCGTCTGTATGCTGACAGTGTGGTGGATTTTCAAGACCGGCTATCAGGTGAAGAGTTAGGTTCTAAACATGGTCGGCCCGTTGCATAAAATTATTGCCTTCGCCTTTTGCGCCCTCATCTTTGCGGCGACCCCGGCCAGCGCCGAAGCCATCAAGACCATCGCTTCGATCGCGCCCATCCATTCGTTGCTGGCAAGCGTCATGCAAGGCGTCGGCGAACCAGCCTTGTTGGTGCGCGGCGCAGGCTCGCCGCATGCCTATTCCCTGAAACCATCGGAGGCACGGCGGTTGAATAATGCCGATCTGGTGTTTTGGGTCGGGCCGGGGCTGGAGGGGTTTTTGGTCAGGCCGCTGGCGGCGTTGCCGAAGCGAGCCGGCATCCTGCAATTATCGCCGGGGAACATCGAAAGCGATCCGCACACCTGGCTCGACCCGCGCAATGCCATTGCCATGGTCGGCGTGATGGTCAAGGCCTTGTCCGGAGCCGATGCGGGCAACAAGGCACGCTATGAGGCAAACGGCGCCAAGGTGACGGCCGGGCTGATCAAGCTTGAGAAAGAAATTCGCGCATCGCTCGGCCCTGTTGCCGTGGTGCCGTATCTGGTATTTCACGATGCCTATCGGTATTTCGAGAAACGCTTCGCTCTGGCGTCGCAGGGGTTCGTCGCCGTTCATGCCGAGCGCCCGCCGGGGGCAGGGCGCGTTCTCATGCTGCGCCGGAAAATACGGGACAAGAACATCGCTTGCGTCTTTACCGAGCCGCAGTTCGAACCAGTGCTGGCCAAGATCCTGATCGAAGGTAGCCATGCCCGCACCGCTGTCCTCGACCCCCTGGGCGCCGACCTGAAGCCGGGGCCGGGGCTTTACGGAAAACTAATGCGTGGCATGGCGGCGGC